>DASRDL010000474.1:0-9701 GCA_035652635.1 Hyphomicrobiaceae bacterium
ACGAGCAGCTCCTGCCTCGCCTCCGCTTCCTTCCTGCCGGTGATGTCGCGGGCGATGGAATGGATGGCGACCGGCTTGCCGCCGGCATCGCAGATCAGCCGCGAGTTCACATCGAGGGTGAGCTTGCGGCCGTCCTTGGCCAGGATCGCCATCTCGTAGCGGGTCGACGGCTCGCCTTTGAGCTTCTTTTCCAGCATCGCCTCGTGCACGGCGACCTCCTCGGCCGGCACGAACCGGCTGAGCGGAACGCCGACGAGCTCCTCGGGCCGGTAGCCCAGAATCGCCTCGACTGCCGGATTGACCGAGGTGAGACGCCCTTCGAGGTCGAGCGTTGCGACGATGTCGTTGGCGTTCTCGACCAGGGCGCGGTAGCGCTCCTCGCTGGCTCTCAGGGCTTCGTCGGCCGCCCTGCGGTCGGTGATGTCGAGCACGAAGCCGATGCCGCCGGTGGGCTTGCGCTGCGGGCCCTCGCCCGAGAACGACACACGGCCTTTCACCAGCACCCACCGCGACGTGCCGTCGGGACGAACGATGCGGTGCTCGTCCTCGAAGATGCCGGGACCCGTCGGGTCGAAGCTCGCCCGGCGCAGCCGGCGCACACGCTCGCGGTCCTCGGGATGGATGTGCTCGAGGATGCTGACCGGCGCCCTCTGGTCGGGCCTCAGGCCGGCAATCGCTTTGAGCTCGGCGGACCAGACGTGCTCACGGGTGGCAAGGTTGAAACTGTAGACGCCGAGCCGGGCGGCCTCGGCGGCGAGGCGGACGAACTCCTCGCTCTCGCGGGCCTTGGCGAGGGCCTGGTGCAGGTCGTCGATGTCGGTTGCCGTCGCCAGCCACGCCTCCACCCTGCCGCCCCGCCACAGCATCGAGAAGTTGAGACGATGCCAGCGCCACTCGGCATCGGGCGTCCGCAGGCGCGCCTCTATGCTCCAGTCGTGCGGGCTCGCCAGCGCGGCATCGCGCGCGACCGCCAGCCGGCCGAGGTCGTCGGGATGGATCAGCGCCTTCTCGCGGCTCGCCCGGTCGGGCAGGTCGAGGGCGGCCCCGGCGAAGGCGCGCATCGTCTTGTTGTAGTAGAGGGCAGGGCCCTCGGGCCGCACCATCCACACCTTGTGCGGCATGGCGTCGAGCGCCTGCCGCAGGCGATCGTCGCTCGTCTCGACGTGGCCGCCGGGTGCCACAACGCTGTGCTCGGGAGGCGCGACGGTCATTGCTTCAACCCACTGGCACCTTGCGCGCGGCCTGCGCAGCGCGCAAAGGCTAGCTCGCACTGAATTGTGGCACTTCGCCGTGGCGAGTGGCGGTCCCTTCGTCGCGGGCGGTCGCGCGCCTCAGCCTCGGTTGCCGCCGAGCACCTTGCGCGAGATGACGACGCGCATGATCTCGTTGGTGCCCTCCAGGATCTGGTGCACCCGCAGGTCGCGCACGAGCTTCTCCAGCCCGTAGTCCTTGAGGTAACCGTACCCGCCGTGCACCTGCAGGGCGTCGTTGACGATCTTGAAGCCGAGATCGGTGGCGAGCCGCTTGCCCATGGCCGAGTACATCGAGGCTTGCGGGTCGGCCCGGTCGAGGGCGTCGGCGGCGCGATAGATCATGAGGCGGGCGGCCTCGAGCTCGGTGGCCATGTCGGCGAGCTTGAACTGCAGCGCCTGGAAGTCGGCTATGGGCCGGCCGAAGGCCTTGCGCTCGGTGGCGTACTGGCGTGCCTTGTCGAGGGCCGCCCAGGCAGCGCCGAGCGAGCAGGCGCCGATGTTCACGCGACCCCCGTCTAGTCCGCTCATGGCAAACTTGAAGCCCTGGCCCTCCTTGCCGATGCGGTTGGCGACCGGCACCTTGCAGCCCTCGAAGATGACCTGGCGCGTCGGCTGCGCGTTCCAGCCCATCTTCTTCTCGAGCGCGCCGAACGAGAGTCCGGGTGTGCCCTTCGTCACGGCGAACGCCGACACGCCGCCGGCACCTTCATCGCCGGTGCGCGCGAACACGAAGTAGAAGTCGGCCGAACCGGCGCCGGAGATGAACTGCTTGGTGCCGTCGAGGACGTAGTGATCGCCGACGCGCCGGGCCCGCGTCTTGAGCGCCGCGGCATCGGAGCCGGCGCCCGGCTCGGTGAGACAGTAGCTCGACAGCCACTCCATCGAGGCCAGCTTGGGCATCCATTCCGATCGCTGCGTGTCCGAGCCGTACTTGCCCACCATCCATGCCACCATGTTGTGGATGGAAATGTAGGCCGAGACGGCCGGGCAGCCGTAGGCCAGCGCCTCCATGATGAGGGCGCCGTCGAGCCGCGACAGCCCCGAGCCGCCCTGCTCGGCCGGCACGTAGATGGCGGCCATGCCGAGCGCCGCCGTGTCGCGGATCACATCGACCGGGAAGTGGCTGGTCTCGTCCCACTCGGCCGCGTGCGGGGCGATGCGTTCCTTGGCGAAGGTGAGCGCCGTCTCCTGGATGGCGGCCTGTTCCTCGGTGAGGGCGAAGTGCATGGGGTGAGGTCCATTTGGACAGGTGAATGACGTGGGAAGCGTAGCGCGCCGTTGACAGCCGGTTGATGAGCCTGTTGTCAGCGGCCACCACGATCCGAGAGCGCTACGCGCTCCTCGGGCGTGAGAGGAGCGGCGCGGCGAACGATTTCTCTGATCTGCTCTTCCAAAGTCCGGCCCTTCAGCTCCGCTTTGGTCTCGAGCCTTTGGATCAGGCTGTCATCAAGATCGAGAACAACGTCAGTCATCGGGATCTCCAAGTCGACCGAGAATAGCACGATGTAGATGGTCAGTCAGGACTTGCCGAGCCCGCGCGGCCGACGGCGGCCGCCAGTCCCGCGCCGATCGTAAGTGCGGCCGCGGCCAGCAGCGAGGGCAGGAAGAAGCTTCCTGTGGCGTCGAAGCCGTAGCCGGCCACGATCGGCCCCAGGATCTGGCCGAGGCCGAACGCCGACGTGAGAATGGCGAGCCAGCGCCGAGGGCTGGCGGGCGCCAGGTCGCGGGCACCGATCAGGCCGAGCGCGGTCAGTCCCATGAAGGTGGCGCCGACCAGGACGGAGGCAGCGAACAGCCCCGCGATCGTCGGCCAGACGACGCTGGCCAGGACCCCCACGGCCTCGACGATCGAGGCCGCCGCGAAGGTCTTCATGACGCCGAAGCGGCGCGCCGCGCCAACCCAGAGGGCCACCGAGGGAACGGCGGATACGCCGAACAGCAGCCAGAACATCGGCTCCACCGCCCTGGCTTCGGGAGAGCCGCGGACGATGACGACGATGAACGTCGTCGTGATGATATAGCCGAAGCCGAACAGTCCGTACGCGATCGTGAGCAGCTTCAGCCGGGAATCGCCCGGAGGATCGACGGGCGGCGGCGCTGGACCGCGCGTGATCTTCGCGCCGGGAATCAGCACCGCGACGGCGGCGAGCGCCGCCAGCGACAGGGCACCGCCGCCGATCCACATGGCTCGCCAACCGGCGTCG
Organism: Hyphomicrobiaceae bacterium; assembly: GCA_035652635.1. Taxonomy (GTDB): domain Bacteria; phylum Pseudomonadota; class Alphaproteobacteria; order Rhizobiales; family Hyphomicrobiaceae; genus AWTP1-13. Next base: position 3,458 of record DASRDL010000474.1, read on the forward strand.
GCGGACGCCAGCGCCCACGTCAGCAGCGCGGATAGGGTGATGCCAGTGCCGACCCCGGCGAAGTGCACGGCCGACAGGCCCGGCCTGCCGGCCGCGCTCAGACGATCGAGCACCAGCGCCGACGCGAGCACGAGGACATAGGCGCTGGCGACGCCGCCTGCGAAGCGCACGACCAGGATCTGCGCCATACGATCGACCCATGCCGTGCCCCCGGTCGTCGCAGCGCTCACGGCCAGCGCGGCGATCAGCCAGGCGCGCGGGTTGCCCTTGAGGCGTGGCGAGGCCGCCCCCAGCGCGCCGGCGAGATAGCCCAGGAAGTTTGCGGACGCTATGAGGCCTGCCTCCCCTTTCGTCAGGTGCAGGCCCTCGGCCATGGGCGGCAGGATCGGCGTGTAGATGAACCTGCCGATCCCGATGGCAGCCGCCATGGCAAGCAGCCCGCCCGTGGCGAGCAGCCAGGGCGTGATGGCCGGTGCCTTGTCGGGTTGGCTGCTGCTCACCTCAGCGGCTTGATGCGCTCGCCGGGCATGAGGTCGTAAGGGTGCTTCCAGCCCGGCAGGGCCCGCACACGCTCGCTCCAGGCGTGGATGTTGGGATGGGTCTTGGCCCAGTCGTAGCCGTGCTCCTCGACGGGATAGTAGACGTAGCCGGCCAGCGAGAAGTCGGCGATGGTCGGCTTGCCGCCGACCATGAACCTCGACGACGCCAGGTGCTTGTCGACGATGGCGGCGGCGGCATCGAAGCGGCCCTTGAAGAAAGCCAGCACGTTCGGGTCCGGAGCCTGGGGCAGGAACGCCTTGAGAAAGCGGTAGGTGGCGAGGTAGCTCGTGAACTTGTGGTTGTCGAACAGGATCCAGCGCAGGGCCTCGTTGCGCTCATGGTCGTCGGCGGGTGCGAACTTGTCCGTCATCTCGGCGAGGTAGAGCAGGATGGCGCCGGACTGGGTGAGCTTCTTGTCGCCCGTCTCCAGGACCGGCGCCTCGCCCATCTCGTTGACGCTCTCGCGCCACTTCGGATCGCGCGTGGTGCCCTTGAAGTAGTCGACGAACACCGGCTCCCAGTCGAGGCCGGCGCAGTTGAGGTAGAGGGCGACCTTGTAGGAGTTGCCCGACTGGCAGAAGCAGTGGAGCCTGTATTGGGCCATGACGCGGCGTCCTTGCGGGTGAGGCCATAGGGAAGCTGCAGCCTATAGCATCGCCCGACAGCGCCAGCGAGCCCCGTCCCTCGCCGGAGCGGCCGACGCCGGTTCGGCGGGCCGCTCCCGGCGTTGGGCCCTCGCCGGGTCCGCGTGCTCGACCTTGAGGACGGCCGCGCGCTTCACGGGTCCTGTGCGTGCGGAGCGAGATGGCGGGCGAGGATCTCGCAGCTCCGCCGCAAGCTCGCCAGCCGCTTCTCGACGGCTAGGCCGTCACCGCTCGGCGCGCTGCCCCGGAAGGCTCCGTAGCGACGCTGGTCCCGGCGCGATTCGAGCTCCGCGACGCGCTGGCGCAATTCCGCGAGTTTGACAGCTATCTTCGTCATTTGGCTTTCTATCCCTCGTCTGTCAGCCGAACCCCCACACTGCAACGCTCGAGTATCGCCGAGGTTCCAGACTTCCTTATGGAAGAGCGCGGCAATCGCTGCGGGCAACGCCGCTCACATTCCGACCACATTGCGGTGCAGGATGCGTGCACGCCGATCGCGGGGGTATCCGGCTGATTCGAACAACGCGAGCCTAGAGGGTGCGGCGCCGATGACGCCTGCTTCATCCATGGCTGCCGGCTTGCGGCGCCGGGTTCTACTCTCGATTGCGGCCGTCGCCGGTTTCGTGAGCGGAGCACCTGTCGGCGCGCACGCCGACCACGGGGTCTGCGGCGCGGTCGGTCAGCGTCTGCTCGATGTCGAGGTGGCGTCGGACGAGGTTGTCCTGCGCCAGCTGAAGGTCAGGAAGGGAGAGGCATTGAGCCTCGTCTTTCGCAGCACGCCGGGTCCGACCGGGCTGGTGACGCTGCACACGGCGAGCGGCACCAGCCGCCTGCTGCTGGCCGGACCTGACGGCACTACGGAATCGTTCGTCGCCGAGAGGTCGGGCGAGGTCACCCTGCGATTTGCCACCGAGGGGGGCTGGGTCGGGTCGTTCGCGGTCATGTGCGCGCCGGCGGCGATTGACGCTGGCCCCGTGCCGGACGAGGTGGCGACGGAAGGGCAGGGCACGGCTCGTGTATGGGCACTCGATACGGCGACTTTGGCGGGTCCGGAACCCGGTCATGGAAATGCACAGCTCCACGGCAAGGCGACGCCGCAGCCTTCGCCGCCGCCCGTGGACTGGCTGAAGCTCGAAGGTACGAGCCTCGAGGCGCTCGACGGGACGAGCGGGGCGCCCGCCAACTTCGGCGTCAAGCTGCGGCTGCAGCCCGCCATCACGGTGGGGATGGCGGCGCAGGTCGCCCAGCCCGACAGCGGCGCACTGACGCCCCAGACGGACCGCGCGTGGCTGGTGGGCCCGGTGACGAGCCTGCAGCTCGGTCACGGATTGTCGCTCGACGCCCGCGCGGCGTGGGGGACCTCCGAGACGGCCGCCGCCGGAGCGGAGGCCACCGAGAAGCGGGTGCTGGAGGCGCGCCTCGCCAACACGCAGGCCTTCGGCGCCTGGCGCTTCTCGCCGAGCGTGATGCTCAACTACGAGCAGGAGAAGCGGCATGTGCCGGAGGCCGCCGCGTCGCTATCGACGGGGGCGGGCAGCGTCGGCGTGAGGCCCGAGGTGGCTTATCGCTTCGACCTCGGCGATCAGCTCTACGTCGAGCCCAAGGCCATGGTCGGGCCCATCTGGGGGCTGCCCGACCCGGCTGCGACGGCACAGCGAGACGTGAGGCTCAAGGCCGAGACGGGTGTTACCATCGGCGACGCCAACGGCGCCAAAGTTCAGGTGGGGGGCAGCGTCGAGGAAGGCGGCCCCAACGTCGGCAATGTCTGGACCGGGCGGCTGCAGCTCAACGTTCCGCTGAAGTAGCCCCGGCCGACCTAGCGCCGCCTGCGCGTCGCCGGCTCCTCGTCGTCCTGGAGGGCGCGCCAGCCGGCGCCCTCCAGGTCGTCGAACTGACCGCTCTTGAGCGCCCACAGGAAGGCGGCGAGCCCCAGGAGCCCGAGCAGCAGGGCGCAGGGAATGAGCCAGGCGAGCGCCGTCATCGGCAAAGCTCCAGGCGCATGCTCTTGAGCCGCACCGCGTTGGCGGTGACGGCGATGGAGGAGGCCGACATGGCGAGCGCGGCGATCAGCGGCGTGACCAGCCCCGCCACGGCCAGCGGCACGAACACCATGTTGTAGCCGAGTGCGATGGCGAAATTCTGCAGCGCCATGCGGCGGCTGGCGCGGGCGACGGCGATGGCCTCGAGGATGGGGGACAGGCGCTCGCCCTGGAAGATGGCATCGGCCGCGGTCTGACTGATGTCGGCAGCGGTCGCCGGCGACAGCGAGGCGTGGGCGGCGGCGAGCGCCGGGGCGTCGTTGAGGCCGTCGCCGACCATCAGCACCTTGCGGCCTCGGACCTTCAGCGCCTCGAGGCGGGCGATCTTCTGAGCCGGCAGGACACCGGCCGTCCAGTGTCCGATGCCCGACTGGGCAGCGGCAGCTTCGACTACGCCGGCCCGATCGCCGGACAGCAGCTCGGTGGCGAGGCCAGCAGCCTCGAGGCGACCAATGACGTCGGCGGCGTCGGGCCGCAGCCGGTCCTCGAGGCGCAGCGCCACTGCGTTGCCGGCGGCCGGGCTGTACCACAGCGAGGCGGTGTCCCGTTGCGATCCGTCGATGCCGCACCAGGCGGCGGAGCCCAGCCGCTCGATGCCCTCAGGCGTCGCGCGCTCGAGGCCGAAGCCCGGCACCTCGCGCACGCCGGCTGCGGGCTCGACGGCGAGGCCTGCGGCCTCGGCGGCGCGCACGACGGCACGGGCGTAAGGGTGGCGGCTGCCGGCGGCGAGGGCCGCGGCGCGGGCAAGGTCAGGCCGTGAAATGTCGTCCGCGTTGGCGAGCGACGGCTCGCCGAGCGTCAGCGTGCCGGTCTTGTCGAGCACGACCGTGTCGATCTCGGCCAGCCGCTCCAGGCCGTCGGCGGCCTTGACGAGCACGCCCCTGGAAAAGAGGCGCCCGGAGGCCGCTACCTGCACCGCCGGCACGGCCAGCGCCAGCGCGCACGGGCAGGTGATGATGAGCACGGCGATGGCGAAGGTCAGCGCCGTCTCCCACCCGGCTCCGGCGACGAGCCAGCCGAGGAAGGTGGTGAGCCCCAGCAGGTGTACCGCGGGGGCATAGAGGCGGGCGGCACGGTCGGCGAGCCGCACGTAGCGCCCGCGCGCCTGCTCGGCGGCGGCCATCAGTCGGGCGATCTCGGCGAGCAGCGTGTTCTGGTCGGTGGCAGTGGCCTCGGTGACGAGCGCGCCCGACAGGTTGACGGTGCCGGCATAGATGCAGTCGCCGGGGGCGACGCTGCGGGGCGCCGTCTCGCCGGTGATGAGGCTCTCGTCCACGTCGCCGCGGCCGTCGAGAACGCGGCCGTCGACGGCGAACCGCTCGCCGGCCGCGGTCAGAATGCGCATGCCGGGCTCGAGCTGGCGCGCTCCTACCCGCTCGGTGGTGCCGTCGGAGCAGATCACGGTGGCGCCGGTCGCGCGCAGGCCCAGGAGGTTGGCGGCGGCGCCGGCGGCACGCGTGCGCATGCGCTGGTCGAGGAAGCGGCCGACCAGCAGGAAGAACAGCAGAGTGACGGCGGCGTCGAAGTAGACCTGCTCGCTGCCGCGCCACGTCTGGTAGAGGCTCATGGCAGTGGCGAGCGTGACGCCGAGCGAGATCGGCACGTCCATGTTGAGGCGGCGCGACCGCAGCGCCTGGGCGGCGGAGGAGAAGAACGGTCGGCCGGCGTAGGCGACCGCCGGCAGGGCGATGAGCGCGGAGAGCCAGTGGAACAGCGACTGCACGGCGGGCGTCATCTCGCCGGCGGCGCCCGACCACACCGATACCGACAGCAGCATGATGTTGGCGGCGGCGAAGCCCGCGACGGCGAGGCGGCGCAACAGGTCCTGGTCGGCGGACTTGACGGGATCGCCCACGTCGGCCAGCTCGGCGGCCTTGTAGCCGGCGCGGGCCAGCGCGTCGACGAGGTCGGCGGCGCCGACGCCATCGGCGGCGTGCTCTGCCGTCACGCGCTTGAGCGAGAGATTGGCGCGCGCGCTTCTGACGCCGGGCACGGCGGCGATCGCCTGCTCGACTTTGCGCATGCAGCCGCCGCAATGCATGTTCTCCACCGCGAGCACGGTGGTGACGAGGGGGGCAGACCGCTCGCGCAGGCCGGCGCGTTCGACAACCGGGGTCGAGGCGAGAGGCCTGTCCCCCGACAGCGTCAGGGCTCGAGCCATAGGCGCCTCCGGCTGCGGTAGAGCGGTTCGTCGTTGCCGCGCTGCCGGACCTCGACGGAGAGGAGCCAGGTGCCTTCCGCCACTCCGACAGCGCGGCCGACGTAGCGGCCGGGCTCGGTCTCGACGAACGCGACCGGGGCATCGTTGCGGTAGGTCGCCGGGCGGCCGAGCACACCGCTGACCTGGAAGCCGGAAACCGGCCGGCCGTCCGGCCAGCGGAGCGCGAGCGTGACGGCCCCGTCGCGGGCGAGTTCGACCGCTTCGCTCCAGCCCAGGTGCGATTGGCGTTCGTCGGCGGCGATGCGCTCGTTGTAGGCGAGGCCCTTGCGGTAAGGCTCGTTGGCGACCAGCCCGGTGTGGGTCGACAGCGCCGAGTAGATCATGGCGCCGTTGGCGAGGAATACCACGGCGAAGAAGGCGAGGAAGCCCCCGAGCACGTGCCTGCCCTGCAGGTCCCGGCGGCGCGGCTCGGCCGGCAGCACGGCGCGCTTCATGGCTCCCTCCCGGGCTCTGCCGCCGACTTCTGGAAGCGCGTGGTGCGCGCCGTGTCCTGCCCCGAGGAAAGATCGCGGGCGACGAGGGCGAACGGGGTCACGGCCTCGCCGAGGCGCGCCGCCTCGGCGCGCGGCACGGTGACGAACACACGCAGCTCGCGCAGGTCGTCGGTGGTAACGCGGATGCGGGCGCCGGGCTCCATGCCGAGGATCGACAGCTGGGCACCCGGCAGGCCGCGCACGTCGAGCGCGAAGTCGCGCGGCTCGTGCTGCTTGTTCAGGATCTTGACGGTGTAGCCGTTGCGGACGCCGCCGTCGGAGAGCAGCACGAACGGCGGGTTGCGGTCGTGCAGCACGTTGATCTCG
>DASRDL010000475.1:0-7042 GCA_035652635.1 Hyphomicrobiaceae bacterium
TCGAGCAGCACCTCGCGCAGTGCCCGGTCCGGCCGCTTGCCGTGCCGGATGAAGTCGACCAGCAGGATCGAGTTGCGCACGATGATGCCGGCCAGCGCAATGAAGCCGATCATCGAGGTCGCCGTGAACGGCGCGGCGAACAGCCAGTGGCCGAGCATGATGCCGACCAGCGTCAACGGGATCGGAGTGAGGATGACGAGTGGCAGGCGGAAGCTGCCGAACTGGGCTACGACCAGCACATAGATGCCGAGGATGGCGGCAGCGAACGCGGCACCCATGTCGCGGAACGTGACGTAGGTGATCTCCCATTCCCCGTCCCAGAGCAGCGTGGGCTTCCCCTCGTCGGCCGGCTGGCCGTGGAGCCTGAGGGATGGCTTCGCGAGCGCGCCCCAGTCGTGCGCATCGATGCGCTTGGCCACCTCGAGCATGCCGTAGATCGGCGCCTCGTAAGCGCCGGCGAGCTCTGCCATCACCATGTCGGTGAAGCGCCCGTCGCGGCGGAAGATGGTGGGGGAGCCCGCCTCCTTGGCGATGCTTACGACCTCGCCCAGCTCGACCACCGTGCGGTTGCCCGGCTGTGCGTTGGCCGGAACCGGCGTCGATCCCAGGGCCTCGGACCAGGATAGCGCGCGCTTCGGCAGGCGCACGGCGATCTCGATCGGATTCCTTCCCTCGCCGCGATGCGAGTACCCTACCGGCACGCCGCCGAGCAGCGTCTGCAGGGTGTCGTAGACGTCGCGCTGCTCGACGCCGAAGAACTCGAGCCGGTTCTGGTCGATGGCAACGCGCAGGCGCGGGCGCCGCTCGCCGATGGAGTCGTCGACATCGACGATGAACGGAACCGAGGCGAAGATCTTCTTCACCTCGCGCGCGACGGCGCGCCGCGTTTCGGAATCGGGGCCATAGATCTCGGCCAGGAGCGTAGCCAGCACCGGCGGTCCCGGCGGCACCTCGACCACCTTGAGGCTGGCGGCCTCGGGCAGTGCCACCTCCTTCAGGCGCCGGCGAAGATCGAGCGCGATGTCGTGGCTGGCGCGCGAGCGCTCGCCGCGCGGCGCCAGATTGACCTGCAGCTCGCCGAGCTCGACGGCCTCGCGCACGTAGTAGTGCCGCACGAGGCCGTTGAAGTTGAAGGGAGCGGGCGTGCCGGCGTAGGCCTGGATCGAGCGCACCTCGGGCAGGTTGCGGGCGATGTCGGCCATGGCGAACAGCGTGCGCTCGGTCTCCTCCAAGGTCGCGCCCTCGGGCAGGTCGAGCACGACGGCGAGCTCCGACTTGTTGTCGAAGGGGAGCAGCTTCACCGTGACCGACTTGGTGGCAAACAGCGTCAGCGCCGCCAGCGTGGCTGCGCCGACGCCCAGCAGAAACCTCCAGGCGGAGCGCTTGCTGGCGATGACCGGCGTGGCAAGGCGGCGATAGAGGCCACCCAGCGCGCCCTCGCCGTGCCGTCCGTGGCCGGCGGGAGCGCCGGTGTCCCTCGGTGCCAGGCGCAGCATCAGCCAGGGTGCGACGACGACGGCCACGAAGAAGGAGAACAGCATGGCCGCCGAGGCGTTGGCGGGGATCGGCGCCATGTAAGGCCCCATCAGCCCCGATACGAACAGCATGGGTAGGAGCGCCGCCACCACGGTCAGCGTGGCAACGATGGTGGGATTGCCCACCTCGGCCACCGCCTCGATCGCCGCCTGCAGCCGCGTGCGGCCATCGTGCATGGCCCAGTGGCGGGCGATGTTCTCCACCACGACGATGGCATCGTCGACGAGGATGCCGATCGAGAAGATCAGGGCGAACAGGCTGACGCGGTTGATGGTGTAGCCCATCAGGTTGGCGGCAAACAGCGTCAGCAGGATGGTGGTGGGGATGACGACCAGCGTGACTGTGGCCTCCCGCCAGCCGATGGCGACCGCGATCAGGGCGACGATGGAGATGGTCGCAAGGCCCAGGTGGAACAACAGCTCGTTGGCCTTCTCGTTGGCCGTCTCGCCGTAGTCGCGGGTGACGGTGACGGCGACGTCGGCGGGAATGAGCCGGCCCTCGAGCGTCTCGAGCCTGTGCAGGAGGTCCTCGGCCACCACGACCGCGTTGGCGCCGGCCCGCTTGGCGAGGGCGATGCTGACGGCCGGCACCCGGTGCCAGTTGCCCTTGTCGTCCCTCGCGTCGTTCCAGACACGGTGCTCCCGCGGACTGGGCCCAATGACCACGGAGGCAACGTCGTTGACGTAGACCGGCCGGCCGTCGCGGGCGGTGATCAGCAGGAGCCCGATGTCGGGTACGCCGGTCAGCGTCTGCCCGGCCGCGACGCTGCGGGCAATGCCTGCCTCGCGTACCTGACCCGCCAGGAAGGAGCGGTTGGCGTCGCGCACCTTGGCGACCAACTGCTGCAGGGTGATGCCGTAGAGGGCGAGCTTCTCCGGCGACGGCTCGACGCGGATCTGCTGTGGACTGCCGCCGGAAATGTAGGTGAGACCGATGTTGTCCGTCTTCACGAGCTCGGCGCGCAGCTTGTCGGCGAGCTCGTAGAGATCCTTGTCCGTCCATCGGCCGGCGGCTTCCGGCGTCGGCGACAAGGTCAGGACGACGACGGCTACGTCGTTGATGCCCCGGCCGACGATCAGCGGCTCGGGAATGCCGACGGGGATGCGGTCCATGTTGGCGCGGATCTTTTCGTGCACGCGCAGGATCGCGTCCTCTGCCTTGGTGCCCACCAGGAACCGCGCCGTCACCATGACGCGGTCGTCCTCGCTCCGGCTGTAGACATGCTCCACGCCGTCGATGGCCTTGACGATGGCCTCGAGAGGCTTGGTCACCAGCTCGACGGCGTCGGGCGCCTTGAGGCCGTCGGCGTTGACGCGGATGTCGACCATGGGGACGCTGATCTGCGGCTCCTCCTCGCGCGGAATGACGAAGAGGGCGATGAGGCCCAGCGCGACGGCCGCCAGCAGGAAGAGGGGTGTGAGCGGCGAGCCAATGGTCGCGCCCGTCAGCCGTCCTGAAAGGCCGCGGTTCACGGTCGCACCAATTCATCGCCGGCGCGCACGCCCGAGAGGATCTCGATGCCGTCCGGCATGTCGGGCCGCGGGGCCTCGCGGCCGCGCTGCACGGGCACGTCGACGACGCCCTCCTTGCCCGACCGCACGCGCACGTAGTCGATGCCGAAGCGCGTGGTGATGAATGCGGCCGGCACCACGAAGGCGCTCCGCTCGCCGCCCGATATCCACACCCTGATGCGCTCGCTCACGAAGTAGTCGCCGAGCCCTTCGACCGCGGCGTCGGCGACGACGCGGCCGTCCTCGATTTGCGGGTAGACCAGAACGATTTTGCCGAAGCGGACTCCGGACTGACCGATCTCGGCGCCGTCGATGCGGACTGGGTCGCCGGCCTTGAGAAAGCGGGCATGGCGTTCGGGCACGCGCAGGCGCAGCACGAAGCCCCGTTCCGCTACGGTGGCGATCACCTCGCCCGGAAGGACGACGCTGCCGGCGGTGAGCGGCACCCTCAGCACGCGGCCGGAGGCCGGCGCCAGCACCTGCCCCTCGCTCAGCTGCTGCTCGATCACGGAGCGCTCGGCGATGCGCGACCGCAAGGCCGTGCTTGCCACCTCCGCTGCCGTGCGGGCCTCGTCGAGCCGCACCTTGGGCGTGGTGCCGCGCTCGAACAGGCCCTGCGCCCGCGCCAGGTCCTCCTGGGCCTTGGCCGATTGTGCCTGCAGCCCCGCAATCTGCGCGTCGAGCGCCTTCATCTGCAGGACGAGCTTGGCATCGCCGACCGTGGCGACCACCTGACCAGCTTCGACGCGGTCACCCTGCCGCACCGTCAGTTGCGCGATGGTACCGCCGATGCGTGCGCGCGCCGGCGCCACGTTGGCCGTCTCGACGGTGGCGAACACGGCCTTCTCGTCCGCGATGCTGCTCGCGGTGGCCACGAACACCTCGTCGGCGAGGGCCGGCCGCAGCAGGGCGAGAAGTCCCGCAAGCACGACAGCGATGCGCATCGACGTCTCTCCCGGTCCGGACCGTTGCGATCGCGAACGCGGCCACCTTCTCGGGTGACGGGCGCGGGCCATCATTGATCTCTCTCAATGCTGAGCTTGCGGGGTCGTGCCATCCTGCGCTTGGCCGCGGGCCGGCACTGCGCCGTCGGGGCGCAGTAGACGCGGTAGAGCACCGCGAGCAGCTCGCGCGCTTCCGCGCTCGCAACCGAGTACCAGATGGTCTGACCGTCGCGTCGGGCAGCGAGCAGGCCGTCCTTGCGCAGGAGCGCCAGATGCTGGGACACGGTCGAATCGCGAAGTCCCAGGCGCTTGGCCAGCTGGCCCACCGACCGCTCGCCGTCGACCAGCTGGCAGACGATGAGCAGGCGATGCCGATTGGCCAGCGCCTTCAGCACCTGGCTGGCACGATCCGCCGCAGCTTCCATGGCCTCCATTTTAATGTTCATACTTGCGAATATACGTAATAATGAATATGTGTCAAGCAACAGGAGCACGAGGGAGCGCAGATCGGGGGACGAAGCACGAGGAGGACAGGACATGGCAAACGTCGTCGTGATCGGGGCGGGCCTCAGTGGAACGCTGATGGCCTACGAGCTGGTGCCGCAACTGCGGTCGGAGGATCGCCTCACCGTGATCTCGCAGGGCGAGAAGTATCATTTCGTGCCGTCCAACCCCTGGGTGGCGATCGGCTGGCGCGAGCGCAGCGCCATCGAGGTCGATCTGCCCGAAGTTATGCGCCGCAAGGGCATCCGTCTGATGGCGCAGGGTGCCCGGCGCTTGCATCCGCGGGAGAACCGGGTCGAGCTGGAGGACGGCACTTCTGTCGACTACGACTACCTCGTCGTCGCCACGGGCCCCGAGCTCGCCTTCGACGAGATCGCCGGCCTCGGCCCAGCGGGGCATACGCAGTCGATCTGCCACGTGGATCACGCGACCGCGGCCAAGGCGGCGTTCGATCGATTCGTTGCCGCGCCGGGGCCGATCGTCGTCGGCGCGGTGCAGGGTGCGTCCTGCTTCGGGCCGGCCTACGAGTTCCTCTTCATCCTCGACACCGAGCTGAGACGGCGCCGCATACGCGACCGCGTGCCGATGACGTTCGTCACGGCCGAGCCCTACATCGGGCATCTCGGCCTCGACGGTGTCGGCGACACCAAGGGCCTGCTGGAAAGCGAGATGCGCGAGCGCCACGTCAAGTGGATCACCAACGCGCGCGTGACGGAGGTCACCGAAGGCAGGATGCGGGTGGAGGAGGTCGGCGAGGACGGCGCGGTCCGCGCCACGCGCGAGCTGCCCTTCGCCTTCGCCATGATGCTGCCGGCATTCCGCGGCGTTGCCGCCATCCGCGGCATCGAAGGGCTGACCAACCCGCGCGGATTCGTGCTGGTCGACAAGCTCCAGCGCAACCCCGCCTTCCCCAACGTGTTCGCCATCGGCGTCTGCGTGGCGATTCCGCCTGTGGGGCCGAGCCCGGTTCCGGTCGGCGTGCCGAAAACGGGCTTCATGATCGAATCGATGGTGACGGCGACGGCAGAGAACATCGGCGCGCTGCTGCGTGGAGAGACGCCGTCATCGCAGCCGACCTGGAACGCCGTTTGCCTCGCGGATTTCGGCGACAGCGGCGTTGCCTTCCTGGCGCAACCGCAGATCCCGCCGCGCAACGTCAACTGGTCGTCGAAGGGCCGGTGGGTGCACACGGCAAAAGTCGCGTTCGAGAAATACTTCCTGCGCAAGATCCGGCATGGCGAGAGCGAACCGTTCTACGAGCGCTTCCTGCTCGACAAGCTCGGCATCCGCAAGGTGAAGGAGCACGCATGAGCGGGAGCAGGCACATCGTCTGCCGCCGATGCGGACAGATAAACCGCGTCGCCGACGGGAGGCCCGCCGAGCAGGCCCGCTGCGGGGCGTGCCGCGAGCCGTTGTTTGCCGGCCAGCCGACGGAGGTCGACGAGGCGGGCTTCGAGCGCCATGTGACGCGCAACGACATTCCCGTGCTGGTCGACGTGTGGGCGCCATGGTGTGGGCCGTGCCGGGCCATGGCGCCGATGTTCGCGAAAGCTGCCGGTGCGCTCGAGCCGGAGGTCCGACTGCTCAAGCTCGACTCCGATCAGGCGCCCGAGCTGTCGGCGCGCCTGGGCATCCGCAGCATCCCGACGCTTCTGCTCATGCAGTCCGGCCAGGTTCTCGCACGCACGTCGGGTGCAATGAGTACGGAGCAGATCGTGGCCTGGACCAAGTCCCATCTCGCATCGGCCGGCGCCGCCGGCCGATGAATCCGCGGCAAGTGAAATCAAAGGAGCCCATCATGAACATCGACCGTGCCGTCCTGGCCTTTGCCGGTCTGATGATCCTGGTGAGCCTGGCACTCGCCTGGCTCGTCAGCCCGTACTGGCTGCTGCTCACCGCCTTCGTGGGCCTCAACATGCTGCAGGCGGCGTTCACCGGCTTCTGCCCGGCGGCGATGATCTTGCGCCGGCTCGGGGTCAGGGAGGGGTGCGCCTTCTGCGATCGCGGCACGGCGTCGGCGTGACCGGCATGCGGCCGCGTTGCCGCCGCATGCAGTATTGATCGCCGCGGCCGGGATCGCCGCTGCGCAAGCGCCCGGCCACGTCTCAGTACCAGAGCGACGCCTTGGGCAGCGGCATGTCGGCAAACTGCACGAACGTGACGTGGAATGCCGCGGCGATGATGGCGGCGACGACGATGGTCTTCCACCATGGCCAGCCGGCGAGCAGCCACAGTTGCAGCACCAGGAACACGAGGCAGGCGAGCGAGAACCCGATGAGCGGCATCAGCGCGGCAAAGCCGGCGACGAGACCCAGCGTCAACACGAGCGTCGAGGATACCTCGCCGGGTTCGGCATTGACCTGTGTGCTGGGCGCAGCGGGCGACGGCCGGCGCAACAGGCTCCAGGCCCCGCCGATGAACAGTACGACGCCGAGCGCCAGCAGGTAGCGGTCGGGGCCGATGGCGTCGAAGTTGGCACTCTCGCGCGCCTGTACGGAGATGCGCCAGGCGTCGGCGAAGGAGACGACTCCGATCAGGATGAAGAGC
>DASRDL010000476.1:0-2319 GCA_035652635.1 Hyphomicrobiaceae bacterium
ATCAGGTCGCGACGGCGCCCGGCGTCCGTCTCGTTCCACATCGCGATGTAGCGATCGGCCAGTTCGGTCATGCTGCTCATCTCGGGTCTCCTTGCCTTGTCGTTGCAGCCGCCGGCGTTGCAGCCGTCAGCCGTGCGCGCAGGATCGCGAGAGAAGGGGCGCCGGTCGATTACGTGCGGGGTAAAGGAAGCGGCCGAACGTGCGTGCCGCCGCTTTCATCCCGGGATTTCGCGAAGCGAAATACCCGGGACCCACTCCGGCAAATGCAACGTTCGGTCGCACGGCCCTGGGTCCCGGCTCTCGCGCTTCGCGCTCGGCCGGGATGACAGCGATGCGCGTGCGCCATTCGGGATGACGGGCGCAAAGCGCGATGGCCGGCGCGGTCTAGTCGGGTGGGCCTCACCGCGCCCTGAGCGGGGCGGCGCCGAGATGGGAGCCGCCGTCGACCAGCAGCGTCTCGCCGGTGATGCGGCGGGAGGCGTCCGAGATGAGGAAGAGCGCTGCCTCGGCGATGTCCTGCGCATTCGAGACGACCTGCAAGGGCGTAGTGGTGCGCACGCGGTCGCGCAGCTTCTGGGCGGTGGCCGCATCGTAGGCGTCGCTGAACCAGCGCGTGTCGATGAAGCCCGGGCAGATGGCGTTGACGCGGATCTTCGGCGCCAGCGCGCGGGCGAGCGACAGCGTCATGGTGTTGAGGGCACCCTTGGAGCAGGCATAGGCGACGGAAGAGCCGCTGCCCATGACGCCGGCGATCGAGGAGGTCATCAGCACCGCACCCAGCCCGGACGCCTCGAGCAGGCTGCGGCAGGCGCGGATCATCTGGAACGGCGCCACCGTGTTGACGGCATAGATGCGCAGGAAGTCGTCCTTGGAGAGGGCGTCGAGGTCGGCGTGGTTGGGCACGTGCTTGGTGGTGCCGGCGTTGTTGACCAGCACGTCGAGCTTGCCGTAGGGCGCGGCGGCGGCGGCGATCCGGCGGCAGTCGGCATCCTCCCCGACATCGCCCTGCACCAGCTCGACTTGCGCGCCCGCCGCCGCCACCTCCTTGGCGGTGGCCTCGGCCTCTTTGCGGCTGCGCGAGTAGTTGAGGAGGAGCGCCCTCGCCCCGCGTTTCGCCGCACCGACGGCGATGGCGGCGCCGAGCCCCGTGCCGCCACCCGTCACCAGGATCACCTTGCCTGCAAAATCGCTCATGTCGCTCCTCCCCGAGGCGGCTGCGGCACGCGCTAGCGGTGCCTCTGTCCGGCGGCGCCCAGGCTACGCGGCAACGGGCCCGCGGCCAAGGCGTTCTATCTCATCGGCGGGGGCGCCGGCGCAGAAGGCGGGCGGCATCGCGCAGGATCGTGGCATGGTCGAAGGCGAGCTGCAGCTTCGACCAGTCGGCCACCCATTCCGCCGCCGCCGCGTCGTCGCCCGCCTTGGGATCGGCGGCGCCGACGCGCGCCAGAAAGGCGACGGAGCAGGTGTGTCCGCGCGGATCGCGGCCGGGCGCGGAGTAGACGCCGACGAGCTGGAGCCTGCGCACCCTGATGCCGGTCTCCTCGAGGAGCTCGCGCCGACAGGCGTCCTCGACCGCCTCGCCGACGTCGACGAAGCCGCCGGGCAGCGCGTACCTGCCTTTGAAGGGCGGGCGTCCGCGCCGGATCAGCATCACGCGCCGCCTGGCGTCGAACACGACGCAGTCGGTGGTGAGCGCCGGTGTCTGGGGGAATGGCATCGCAAGGGGCCGGTTGCAGGGGTCAGACCCCTGGGGTCAAAGGTCGTGGCTCAACGCGAACGTCGCGCAAGGGGTCTGACCCCGGCGTGGCAACACGCCATACTAACCGGCCCCGGTCCAGGCTCAACGCTTCTCAGGCGGCGCCTTCGAGCAGCAGCATCCTGAACTCGGCGGCGCCCTCTCGCTTGCGGCGCGCGGCCTGGTAGGCGGCCGAGTTGTAGAAGGCGCGCGCCTGCTCGAGGGTCGAAAAGGCGACGACCACCACGCGATGGGCATCGAAGGAGCCCTCGAACACCTCGGGCTTGGTGCCGGCCACCACGTAGCGGCCGCCGGCGGCATGCACGGCCGGAGCCGATAGAGCGGTGTACTCCTTGAAGCGGACGGGATCGCGGATGGTCATCTCGACGTAGATGTAGGCGGTGGCGGGCTCGGTGTTGCTCATGATCGTCTCCATTGCTGAAGTCGGCGTCGATGCCCATCGTCGGCGCCGGCCCGGGCGGCGTCGATTACGTCGGAGGTAATGGGAGCGCGCCGAGGCGCCGTGCTAGGCTTCACCCATGGCAGTCGCGATGCAATCCTGGGGCGATCTGTTGCGCGAATGG
>DASRDL010000477.1:0-16849 GCA_035652635.1 Hyphomicrobiaceae bacterium
ATCGGGAAGCTTCGAAGTCGCCGAGCGCATCCTCGCCGACGGCACCATCGCCACGCCGCTCGACCTTGCCGATGCCCGCGAACGCCTGGTGCCGGCGCTGAGAACCGGCGCCTACCAGGCGGTCGCCATCTGCCTGCTCAATGCCTACGTCAACCCGGTGCACGAGAGGGCCTTGCGCGAGCTGCTGGCCGCCGCGCTGCCGGACCTGCACATCACCATCTCTTCCGACATCACGCGCGAGTTCCGGGAGTACGAGCGTGCCTCCACGACCACGCTGTCGGCCTACGTTCAGCCGGTCATCGATCGCTACATCGAGCGCTTCCGCCGACGGCTCGACGGCGCGGGCTTCCGCGGCCGCTTCTCGGTGATGCAGTCGAACGGCGGCCGCCTGCCGGCCGAGGCCATGCGCGCCAATGCCATCAGCGCGCTGCTATCGGGCCCGGCGGCGGGCGTGGTAGGCGCGGTGCGGCAGGCGGGCCGCTCCGGCTACAGGAACCTCATCACCCTCGACATCGGCGGAACGTCGACGGACGTGTGCGTGGTGATGGACGGCGCGCCCCAGCTGACGCAGGAGTTCCATCTCGACGGGCTGCCGATTCGTATCCCGCTCCTCGACATCAACACGATCGGTGCCGGCGGCGGGTCGATCGTGGCGGTCGACGAGGGCGGCATGCTGCGCGTCGGCCCGCGCTCTGCGGGCGCCGATCCGGGCCCCGCCTGCTACGGCCGCGGCGGCAGAGAGCCCACGCTCACCGATGCCCACGTCGTGCGCGGCACCGTCCGGCCCGAGGCGTTCCTGGGTGGCCGCATGCACATCGACGCCGATAGGGCTGCGCGCGCCCTCGAGCCCATCGCGCGGCGCTTTTCCTTCTCGCTCGAAGCTGCGGCCGACAGCGCGATCGCGCTTGCCGAGGCCAATATCGTGCGCGCCATCCAGCTCATTTCGACCGGGCGCGGCCACGACCCGCGCGACTACGTGCTGGTGCCCTATGGAGGCGCCGGGCCGCTGCATGCGGCGAAGGTGGCGGAGGAGCTCGGCATCGCCACGGTCGTGGTGCCGCCGTCCGCGGGCATCATCTCGGCCTACGGGCTCATCGCCTCGGATTACGTGCTGTTCGAGAGCATGACGCGCCGGACCGTCGCCGACGAGGGCGCCGCCGAGGTGCTGCGCGAGGTCTTCTCCACCATGCGCGGGCGCGCGCTCGAGCGGGCGAAAGCGAGCGGGCTCGGCGGGCAGCTCGCCTTTACGCTGACGGCGGATATGCGCTTCGTCGGGCAGGCCTTCGAGGTGCCGGTGTCGTTCGCCGAGCGGGAACTTGCGACTCTCGACGCCGCCGGCGTGCGCCGAAGATTCGGCGAGGCGCATCATCGCGTCTACTTCTTCGGCGGCGAGGCGACAAAGCCGATCGAGTTCGTCTCGTTCCGGCTCGGCGTCGTGGCGCCACTGCCGGAGCTGCCGCTGCTGGCGGAAACGAAGGCGGCCCAGACCGCGCCGCGACCGATCCGCATCTTCGACGATCGGGTTTGGCAGGACGCCCGCCTGCTGCGCCGCGGCACGCTGCGAGAGGGCGAGCTCCTGCCGGGCCCCGCGCTGATCGAGGACCCGACCTCGACATTGTACGTGCCGTCCCGCTGGACGGCGCGCCTCGACGCCAACGACAACGCCATCCTGGAGCGGCGGTGATCATGCAAGAGCGCACGACAGAGCCGCGGACAGCGCCTGCGACCGAAGATTCCCGGCAGGCATTCGTGCTCGATCCGGTCGACTACGCCGTGATCTCGCAGGCGCTGATCGCGATTGCCCGCGAGATGGGCACCAAGCTCATCCGCTCGTCCTATTCCAACATCGTGCGCGAGGCCCAGGACGCCTCGGCCGCGCTGTTCGATGCGGCGGGCAACGTGGTGGCCCAGGCCGAGCTGATCCCGATGCACCTGGGCTCGATGTCCGAGATCTTTCGTGCCTGCGTCGATCAGTGCCCGATGGACAGACTCCGACCCGGCGACTTCTACATCAACAACGATCCCTACGGCGGCGGCCAGCACCTGCAGGACGTGTTCATCTTCACGCCGATCTTCGTCGACGGGCGGATCATCGCCTTCGCCGGCACGGTGGCGCATCACCTCGATCTCGGCGGCGGCAATCCCGGCATGACGCCGGAAGCGGTCGACGTGCACGCCGAGGGCATCATCATTCCTCCCTCCCGCTACACCTACGACCGCGACTGGAACGGCGGGCCGCTCGAGCGGCTCATCGCCGCCAACGTGCGCGTGCCCTCGCAGACCATCGGCGACTTCTATGCCCAGTTCGCAGCCAACGCCATCGGCACGGCCCGCATGCAAGAGCTCGCCGCCCGCTACGGCGTCGAGAGCGTTCTGGCCGCCATGAGCGAGCTGATGAACTACTCCGAGCGCCGCTTTCGCGCCGCGCTGAGGGCGATCCCCGACGGCACCTATCACGGCGAGGACGCGGTCGACGACGACGGGCTCGGCGAGACGCCGCTCATCGTCAAGGCCGCCGTCACCATCGCCGGCGAGCAGGTGGCCATCGACTATACCGGCACCTGCGACCAGGTGCGGCGCAACCTCAATTGCCCGTGGGCCTCCACGGTGTCGGCCTCGCTCGCCGCCATCAAGTCGGCGCTCACCAGCCCCGACATTCCCTTCAACGAGGGTTTCAAGCGGCCGATCAGCGTGACGGCGCCGAAGGGCACGCTGGTCAATCCCCACTATCCCGCGCCGGTGCGCGCCCGCCTGCTGCCGGCCTACCGCTGCTTCAACGCCGTGCTCAAGGCGCTGGCACAAGTGGTGCCGGAGCAGGTCACCGCCGGCGGCAACGATTCCACCCACGCTCTCGCCATCTCTCACCTCGGATCCAAGGGCTACCGCGTGTATCTGGAAATCTACGGCGGGGGCTTCGGCGGCGGGCCGCGGCACGACGGCTGCGATGCCGTCGACAGCCCGCTCTCCAATTGCACCAACACGCCGGTCGAGGCCACGGACATGGATTTCGAGCATTTCCGTGTCATCGGCTACGGCCTGCTCCCCGACACCGGCGGAGCGGGCAAGAACAGGGGCGGGCTGGGCCTGTTCCGCCGCTTCCTCATCCTGAAGGACGGCGCCAACTTCGCCACCTACACCGATCGCGTCCGGCTCGCCCCCTATGGCCTGTTCGGCGGCGCCGACGGCAGCCGCACGCGCATCGAGATCGAGCGCGGCGGCCAAGTGATCCGGGTCAAGAGCAAGGACCGGGTCGACCTCGAGGCCGGCGACATCCTCACCCTCTACTCGTCGGGCGGCGGTGGCTACGGTCCGGCAGCGGAGCGCGACCCGCGCCGCGTCGCCGAGGACGTTGCCGAGGGCTACGTCACCCCGGCGGCCGCCGCACGGCTCTACGGGTGGACCGGCCACACATGACCGGGCTGCCGGACAGAGCACGGGCCGTCATCATCGGCGGCGGGGTGATCGGGTGCTCGGTCGCCTATCACCTGGCCAAGCTCGGCTGGCGCGACGTGGTCCTGCTCGAGCGCAAGCAGCTCACCTGCGGCACGACCTGGCATGCGGCCGGCCTCATCGGTCAATTGCGCGCCACCGCCAACATGACGAAGCTCGCGCACTACGGCGCCGGGCTCTACGCCGGCCTGGAGGCCGAGACGGGCGTCGCCACCGGCTTTCGCCGCGTCGGCTCGATCTCGCTGGCCCTGACGCGGGAACGGCTGGAGGAGCTCGCGCGCGGCGCCTCGATGGCGCGCGCCTTCGGCGTGGAGGTCGAGGAGATCTCGGTGGCCGAGGCCGCCCGCCGCCATCCCCTGATCGACATGACCGGCGTCGTCGGAGCCATCTACCTGCCTCGCGACGGCCAGGCCGATCCGGGCAACGTCGCCCTGTCCATGGCGCGCGGCGCCGCGAAGGCCGGCGTCACGGTGCGCGAGAACACCCCCGTCACCGGCATCCTGACGGAGAAGGGCCGGGTGAAGGGCGTGGTCACGCCCGAGGGCCGGATCGCCGCCGACATCGTCATCAACTGTGCCGGCATGTGGGGCCGCGAGGTCGGGCGCATGGCCGGCGTGCACCTGCCGCTGCAGGCCTGCGAGCACTTCTACATCGTCACCGAGCCCAGCGACGAGGTGCCATCCGGCCTGCCGGTGCTGCGCGTCACCGACGAATGCGCCTACTACAAGGAGGATGCGGGCAAGATCCTTCTCGGCGCCTTCGAGCCCAGGGCCAAGCCGTGGGGCGTCGACGGCATACCGCGGGATTTCTGCTTCGACGAGCTGCCCGCCGACCTCGAGCACTTCGCGCCGATCCTGGAGACGGCGACGCGGCGCATGCCGCTGCTGGGGCGCCTCGGCATCCGCGCGTTCTTCAACGGGCCCGAGAGCTTCACCCACGACAACCGCTATCTGTTGGGCGAGGTGCCCGAGGTGGCGGGGTTCTTCGTCGCCTGCGGATTCAACTCGGTCGGCATCCAGTCCGCCGCAGGCGCCGGCAAGGCCCTCGCCGAATGGATCGTCGGCGGCGAGCCGCCCTTCGACCTGTGGGACGTGGACGTGCGTCGAACCTTCCCATGGCAATCGACGCGGGCCTTCATCGTGCCGCGCGTGTCGGAGACGCTCGGCCTCCTCTACGCCGACCATTTTCCGTTCCGGCAGTTCGCCACGTCGCGGGGCGTGCGCCACAGCCCCGTGCACGATCAGCTGGCCGCGCGCGGCGCCTACTTCGGCGAGGTCGCCGGCTGGGAGCGCCCGCACTGGTTCCTGCCCGCGGCCGAGGTGGCGAAAGGCAAGTCGCCCGAGGCGCATGACACCTGGGGCCGCCCGCGCTGGCACGCCTACGTCGCGGCCGAGCACACGGCCGTGCGCACCGGCGTCGGCCTCTTCGACATGAGCCCGTTCGGCAAGATCCACGTCGAGGGCGCTGACGCCGAGGCGGTGCTGCAGCGTGTCTGCGCCAACGACGTCGCCGTGGCGCCGGGCCGCATCGTCTACACGCAATGGCTCAACGAGCGCGGCGGCATCGAGGCCGACGTCACGGTCGCACGCCTCTCCGACACCGTCTTCCTCGTTGTCACCGGTGCCGCCACGATCCGCCGGGATCTCGCCTGGCTCCGGCGGCAGACCCCGGACGGAGCCCGATGCGTGTCGGTCGACGTATCGAGCGGCGAGGCCTGCCTGGGGCTGATGGGGCCGAGCTCACGCTCCCTGCTGCAGGCCCTCACCCCGGACGACATCTCGAATGCGGCATTCCCGTTCGGGACGCAGCGCGCCGTCGAGGTCGGCATGGCGCATGCGCGCGTGCACCGCATCAGCTACGTCGGGGAGCTGGGTTTCGAGCTCTATGTGCCGACCGAGTTCGCCCGCCACCTCCTCGCCGTGCTGCTGGAGGCCGGGGCGCCACATGGCCTCCGGCCCGCCGGCCTGCTCGCCATGGATACGCTGCGGCTGGAGAAGGCCTATCGCCACTTCGGCCATGACATCTCCGATGAGGACCACGTGCTCGAGGCGGGACTTGGGTTTGCGGTGAAGACGGAGAAGCCGCGCGGCCGCTTCGGCGACTTCATCGGCCGGGACGCGGTGCTGCGCAAGCGCGATGCGGGCCTCGCGCGCCGCCTGCTGCAGTTCAGGCTCGACGATCCCGAGCCGCTCCTCTACCACAACGAGCCCGTGGTCCGGGACGGCCGCATCGTCGGGCATCTGTCGTCGGGCGGCTATGGACACACGCTCGGCGCGGCAGTCGGCCTTGGCTATGTTCGCTGCCGGGATGCCGAGAGTGCGGAGGAGCTGCTCGCTTCGCGCTACGAGATCGAAGTTGCAGGGCGCCGCTTTGCCGCGACCGCCGCTCTCAGACCTCTCTATGATCCCTCGGGTGCCCGCGCCCGCGCTTGATCGACAACGGCCTGTGACGTCTCAGTGCATGCTGCAAGTTGAACGACGAAGGGGACGGCAATGACGAAGGCTCCTCCCAGACCCGAGCATACGAGCGGTATCACCGCCCATCGGCCCACGATCTCGGGCCGCCGGCATGTCGTCTCGGCGGGCCACTATCTTGCCGCACACGCCGGGTTCCAGATCCTGGAGGCGGGAGGAAACGCCATCGATGCCGGCGTGGCCGCCGGGATCGCTCTCGGTGTACTGCAGAGCGACATCGTCAACGTCGCGGGCGTGGCTCCCATCATCGTTTACCACGCCGAGAGCCGGCAGGTGCTGACCGTGAGCGGCCTGGGAGTGTGGCCGAAGCTCGTCACGCCCGACTACTTCATGAAGCGTCATGGCGGCAAGATCCCGCGCGGCCTGTTGCGCACCGTCGTTCCGGCGGCACCGGATGCCTGGATCCAGGCGTTGCAGCGCTGGGGCACGATGACCTTCGGCGAGGTTGCCGGCGCCGCGACCCGCTTCGCCAGGGAGGGCTTTGCCGCCCATCCGCTGCTGTGCGAGACCATCGAGACGCATCGCCGGGGATACGAGGAGTGGCCGTCGAACCGGGCCATCTATCTCCCCAACGGCCGGCCGCCGCGCGTGGGCGAGCTGTTCGTGCAGGAGGACCTCGGCAAGAGCCTGCAGTACATGATCGACGAGGAGAAGGCCGCGGCCGGCAAGGGCCGCCACGCCGGCCTGGAGGCCGCCCGCTCGGCCTTCTACAGGGGCGACATCGCCCGCACGATCGTCGCCTACCACGAGCAGAACGGCGGCCTGCTGCGCATGGACGACCTCGCCGAGTTCCGCTCTGGGATCGAGCCGTCGGTGGCCGTGCCTTTCGGAGGGCTCACCGTGCACACCTGCGGGCCCTGGTGCCAGGGACCGGTGCTCGCCCAGATGCTGCAGCTGGTGGAGGCTACCGGCTGCCACAGGCAGGCGCACAACTCCTTCGCCTACGTGCACACGCTGACCGAGATCATGAAGCTCGCCTTCGCCGACCGCCATGCCTACTACGGCGACCCGCGGTTCATCGACGTGCCGCTCGAGCGGCTTCTGTCGCGCGCCTATGCCGAGGAGCGCGCAGCGCTCGTGCGCCGCGACAGGGCGTGGCCGGACATGCCGCCGCCGGGCCTCGCCAAGCCCGAAGGGGGCGACCGTGTCCGCCCCACGGCCGCATCGGCGCCGGCCACGCTCGATACGTCCTACGTGTGCGCCGTCGACAGGCACGGCAATGTCTTCTCGGCCACGCCCAGCGACGTCTCCAGCAGCACGCCGGTCATCCCGGGCACGGGCCTGTGCCCGTCCTCGCGCGGCTCCCAGTCGTGGGCCGACCCGGCGCTGCCTTCCTCCGTCGCACCCGGCAAGCGGCCGCGGCTCACGCCCAGCCCGGCGCTGGCCCTGGGTCCGGATGGACGCGCAATTCCGTTCGGCACGCCTGGCGGCGATGTGCAGGCGCAGGCGATGCTGCAGACGTTCCTCAACCTGGTCGTGTTCGGCATGGACGCGCAGGCCGCGGTGGAGGCGCCCCGGTTTGCCACCTACAGCTTCCCGGACAGCTTCGAGCCCCATGCCATGCAACCCGGCCGACTGGTGCTCGAGGCGCGCTTCCCGCAGACGCTCGCCGATCAGCTGGCCGGCATCGGCCACGACGTGCAGTGGTGGCCCGACTGGACCTGGAAAGCCGGCGCGGTGTGCATGATCGACAGCGATCCGAAGGCCGGGCTGCACCGCGCCGGCGCCGATCCTCGCCGGTCCACCTATGCTTTGGGGTGGTGAACGCTACCCACCGCGCGGCGCGGGCGTGTATGTCCCACCCGGCAGCCCGCCGCTCGCGTGGCGCTCGCACGAGCGCAGGTGCCTTGGCCTGTCGCGGGGGCGGGTGTCGCGGGGGCGGGTTGGCCATCGGGCGCGAGTCTTGTACTATCCGGTCCAGTTCGCGCGTGGTTGGCGTGCGTGCCATGGAGGGCACCCATGTCCGAGGAACCGACTGTCGCGACCGACCTGCCTGAGCTTCCCGAGGGGCGACGAGCGGCTGCGCGGCGATGGCTCCGCACCGCCAACGAGCGCCTGCTCGCGCTCGAGCACGGGCGTCGCGAGCTCCTCGCCGCCGCGGCAGCGATTCTGCGGGAGCTCGACGGCAGGCGGCCGCACGAGACTCGCCCGAGCCCGAGGCGCGCGAAGCTCAAGTCCAATTTGGCCAAGGCTGGTTAGGTCAAGCGCGTGATCAACGCTCTCCTGATGCTTGCCGCTCTGGGGATCGGGTTCGGAGGGTCGCCTTGGCCGGCATTCGCCATCTGCGGGACTCTCGTCGTCGCCCTCGGCATTCCCCGCCAGCGCGAGTCCCTGCGCCGCTACGCCGGACAGCCCAAGACCGACATCGTTCTGGGGATGCTCTTCGAGGTGTGCGCCGCACTCGCCGGCGCCTTCGCGAGCGCCTGGATCGGCTACGGCCTGCGCCTCCTGCTCACTCACCTGCCCGCCAGGTAGGGGCACGCCATTTGATCGGCGCCCGGCGGTCAGCCGATGAAGAGTGCAGGATCGGATGCCGGGGTGAGGACTGACGGAGCGGCAGACACCGGGATGGCGAAGAGGCCGACGCCGATGAGGGCGATCACCACGATCATCACGTAGAACAGGCGGTCTCCGTCCATGGCACTGCCTCGCACGACATCTGTCGATGGAGATACGCGGCGGAGCAGCGATCTGTTAGGCGGACGGCGAACAAATCCGTTCACGTTCCCGCGACGGCCACGCGTCGGGGCATGCCCGACGATAGGCTTGTGCCGCCGGGAACAGAAACCCGGCCCGGGGCAGTCTATGCAGGGGTCGATGCGCGAACGAGATCGCGCCCAACCAGCGGCGATACGGAGGGTTTCATGAAGACGGCTTTGCTCACCAGCGCTCTGTGCCTGGCGGTCCTCTCGCTGCCGCTCACCGTCCACGCCCAGGACCGCTCGCTCAAAGACTGCGAGAAGGATCCTTTGGCAAGCGCGTGCATAGACAGCGTCGGCAAGGTCCTCGAGGACATCGCCGACGGCAAGAAGCCCAACGTCGAGCTGCCCGCCGCGCCCGGCCTCGACAAGCTGCCGATCGGCGATCTCGAGAAGCTCCTGACGCCCGCACCGAAGAAGTAGCACCCGGGGCGGTCACGGCCGGTAGGCAGGAATGCCGGTGAGCTCGCGCCCCTCGATCAGCGTCAGGATCTGGTTGGTCCCGTCCGGGATCGGCAGCATGCGGCAATCGCGATAGAGCTGCTCGAGCCCCACCTCGCGGCTGATGCCCATCGAGCCGTGCACCTCCATTGCCATCGAGATGGCGCGCTGGCACGCGGCAATGGCGTAGCGCTTGGCCTGGGCCGACACGCCGTTGGCGCGATCGCCGTTGTCGATCGCATTGAGCGCGTAGTAGCAGATGAGGCGGCTGGTCGTGACGGCCGCCGCAATGTCCGCCAGCAGCTCCTGCACCAGCTGATAGGAGGCAATCGAGCGGCCGAACTGGGTCCTGTCGCCGGCATACTTGATCGCCGCATCGAGCGCACGCTGCGCCATGTTGGTTGCCATCAGGCCGAACAGCGGACGGTTCGCAAGCCAGGTGAGTGTGAGCACGCGGGCGGCATCGCCGACCTGGCCCAGCAAGTTGCGTCTGGGCACCCGGCACTTCTCGAACACGACCTCGCCCAGATGACCCTGGCAGAAGCCGAGGCAAGGCGTCTTGGCGGTCTCGAAGGGCGACTCCTCGCGGTCGACGACCACCCGCACCATGCGGTTGGAGCCGTCGCTCGCCGCCCCCAGCGTGGCGGTGATGTTGATCACGTCGCAAATGCTGGCGTTGGTGATCCACATCTTGCGGCCGTCGATGATGACGTGGTCACCGTCCAAGACGGCCCTGGTCTTGATGCCGCGATGATCGGAGCCCGCATCGGGCTCGGTCGAGCCGGTGCAGGTGATCTTGCGCGCGGCAATGATGTCGGGCAACAGGCGCTCGCGCTGCTCGTCCGTGCTCTCGAGCGCGATGCGCGCCGCGGTCGCCTCCTGCCCCACGATCGCAAAGGCGACGACGGGGGGCAGCTGCTCGAACATCAGCCCGTAGGTCAGCGTGGACAGGCCCGCCCCGCCGGCCGACTGCGGCACCCGCGCCGAGGTGAGGCCCTGGGTGGCGCACACCTGCAGGAGCTTGCGCATCACCTCCTTGGGCAGCGGGCGGTCCGGATCGTGCGCGTCGAGCACCGGCTGGATGTCGCGGGCGACCATGCGCCGCGTCGACTCCTGGATCAGCCGCTGCTCGCTCGTGAGCTGAAAGTCCATGGGCACTCCCTGGTCTGGACCCGCTTTGTCAGCCGGTCTCGCCGCGCTGCGGCGGCTCTGTGGCCGTCACCGCACCCGTGGCGATGAGCCCGGCGATCTCGTCGCCGCCGAGACCGAGCACCTCGGCGAGGATGGCCCTGGTGTGCTCGCCCGACGCCGGCGGGAAGGCATGGCTCTGTCGCCGCGCCTCCTGCAGGAACATGGGGTCGCCCATCACGCGCGCGCGGCGGCCGTCGCGGCTTGCGAGCTCGGTCACCATCCCGCGATGCACGATCTGCGGATCGACGACCACGCGGTCGATGGTGTTGACGATGCCGACCGGAACGCCGGCGGCGTCGAGCGCCTCCATCCACTCCTCGGCGGTGCGGGCCAGGAACCGCCGCTCCAGGATCGGCCACAGCACGGCGCGGTTGCGCGAGCGGTCGGTGGCGGTGGCAAAGCCGGGATCGTCGACGAGCTCCGGGCAGCCGAGCACCTGGCACAGCGCCGCCCACATGCGCTCGGTGAGGGCGGCGATCACCAGCTCGATGCCGTCCTTGGCCTTGAACGTGCGATAGGTGGCGATCGAATCGTGCTCGCGGCCCTGCCGGCTCGGCACCTGCCCCGAGTGGAGATAGCTCGAGGCCTGGTAGGACAGCATGGCCGCCTGGCAGTCGAGCATCGAGATGTCGATGTATTCGCCCCGCCCCGTAACAGAGCGACGATGCAGCGCGGCCAGGACAGCGGTCGCTGCGAACATGCCGGCCGACAGGTCGGCGACGGGAATGCCCGCGCGCACGGCCAATCCGTCACGCTCGCCCGTCAGGCTCATACCGCCCGACAGGGCCTGCACGGTGATGTCGTAGGCGGGCTTGTTGCGGTAAGGGCCGGTCTGGCCGAAGCCGCTGATCGAGCACCAGATGAGCGACGGCTTCTCCGATCGCAGGGCCGCCGGCACGAGGCCGAGACGCTCGCACACGCCGGGGCGGAAGTTCTCGACGACGATGTCCGAAGCGAGTGCCAGCCGGCGAACGACGTCGAGGCCTTCCGGCACCTTCATGTCGACGACGATGCTGCGCTTGTTGCGATTGATGGCGAGATAGTAGGTGCTGTCGGCGCCGACGAAGTGCGGCGGCATGCTGCGGGCGATGTCGCCCTGTGGCCCCTCGACCTTGATCACGTCGGCGCCGAGGTCGCCCAGCATCTGCGTGCAGAACGGGCCGGACAGCACCTGGGTGAGATCGAGGACGCGAACCCCGGCGAGCGCCGGCGCGTCGCCGGCAGCGTCGACTGTGCCGCCCACTTCCTTCATCGGCTCCGACCGGCTGCGCTCAGTCACGGCGACACCCGCCTCTTCTGTCCGTCTTGTCCGATGTAATTCCATCTATCGGGATTTCTTTTCGCGCATCGACTTTCGACCACCACGCGCGCGGTTGTCAATCGACCGGCACCGGCGGCAGGCATGTCGTCGTGTCGCGCCCGGAACCGACGCCGCGTCCCGGCGAAAGCACGCCTACTTGCCCTCGAACCGGGCCTTGCGCTTCTCGAGGAAAGCCGAGATCCCCTCGTGCCGGTCGGCAGTGCCGTAGATGCACGTCGTCATGAAGGTCTCGAGGTCGAGACCGGAGGCAAGGTCCATCTCGATGCCGCGGCGCACGGCCCGTTTGGCGAACGCCAGCCCGAGCGGGGCACGCTCGGCGTAGACGGCCGCCATATCCAAGGCCAGGCGCAGGGCACCGCCCTGCTCGGTCTTGCGGTTGATCAGTCCGATACGAAAGGCTTCGTCGGCGTCGATCGGCTCGGCGGAGAACAGCATCTCCAGCGCACGGGCGAGGCCGACGATGCGTGGCAGGCGCTGCGTGCCGCCGGCGCCCGGCATGGTGCCGATGCGGGCGCTGGTGATGGCAAAGGTCGCCCCCGCCCCGGCCACCCGGATGTCGCAGGCGAGCGCCAGCTCGCATCCTCCCGTGAGACAGAAGCCCTCGATGGCGGCAATGACGGGCTTGGCAAGGCCCTCGAGCGTGGCATTCAGGCGATGCAGCCCCTGGAAGTACCGCAAGGCGTCGGCCCCTTGCACCTGGCCGGCCTCCGTCAAGTCGGCGCCGGCCGAGAAATATTCCGCCCCGCCGGTGACGACCAGCGCTCGCACCGCCGGGTCGCCGTCGGCGGCCTGCGCGGCGGCGACGATCTCCTCCATCATCTGCCGGCTTATGGCGTTCCGGCGCTCGGGGCGGTGGAGCGTGACGATTGTGGCGGGCCCCTCGCGACGTACCATGATCGATGCAGCGCTCATCGCACCCTCGCCTGCGCTAGGAATTATGGGCAGCTCGGTTGACGCTTCCCAGCATAGCGACTACGTTTTTGCTGAGCGACATGAAATTCCACAGGCTGGGATCGTAATGGTATGACGGCCAGCCCCGTCCTAAAGGCCATCAGCATCCTGCAGCGTCTCGCCGAGCACGGCCAGCCTGTCGGCGTCCAGCGGCTCGCCAGCGACACCGGCCTCAATGTCTCGACCGTGCATCGCCTGCTCCAGCTGATGGCCCAGGACGGAATGGTCGCCTACGATGCCGACGCGCGCACCTACAGCATCGGTATCGAGGCCATCCGCTTTGCCCACCACGTGCTGGGCTCGGGCTCGCTCACCGAGCGGGTGCGGCCGGTGATCGCCGAGCTGGCGGCGCGCCTCGGCGAGACCTGTGCCTTCACCTTGTACGAGCCCAAGACCTTCACCAAGGTGATGGCCATCGTCGAGCGCGGGCCGCATCCGCTGGGGTACGATTTCGCCGTCGGCACGCGCGACGGCATCCATGCCGGGGCGAGCGGCAAGCCGATCCTCGCCTTCCTCCCCGACGCCGACATCGAGCGCTACCTGCGCAAGCCGCTACCGCGCCTGACAGAACGCACGCTCACGGATCCCGACCAGTTGCGCCGCCAGATCCGGCAGATCCGCAAGCGCGGCTATGCCACCTCGCGCAGCGAGCGGGTGTCGGGCTCCGCCACCGGCATCGGCGCGCCGGTGTTCGGGCCGAAGGGACAGGTGATTGGCTCGATCGTGGTGACGATCCCGTCGTTCCGCTGGCGCAACGAGCGCCTGGAGGAGACGGCGAAGCTGGTCATGAGGCACGCGCACAGGGTCTCGGCCCTGCTCGACCCTGCGTTGCCGCAGCAGCTGCGGGCCCGGCGATGACGGAGACGAGCGGAACGATCGCCCGGATACTCTCGGTCCTCCGCGTCGTCGCCGAGGCGCGCGGCTCGGTCGGGGTGAAGGACGTCGCCGACGCGCTGCGGTTGCCGATGAGCACTTCACATCGCCTTCTCGATATGCTGCTGGAGGCGGGCTTCGTCCAGAAGGACAAGGTCAGGCGCCGCTACGCCGTCGGCTCGGAGTTCTCCCGGCTAGCCAACCTGATCGCGCACAAGACCTCGTTTGCCTCGCTGGTGCAGCCGCTGCTCGACGAGCTGGCGCAGGAAACCGGCGAGACTGCCCTGTTCACAACCTACCTTGCCGGGCAGCTCGGTACGGCCTACGCCGCCAAGAGCGACAGCCCGCATTCCCTGCGCTTCCGCATCGACCTCTTCCAGCGCGCACCGATCGAATGGGGCGCAACCGGCCTCGCCATCCTGGCCTTCCTGCCGGCACACGAGCAGCGCTCGGTATGCGAGCGCATGCGGCCCTCGCCGACCACCGGTCAGCGCCTGACACAGGCCACCTTCTGGGGACGCCTCGAGACCGTGCGCCGGAACGGCTTCGCCTTCACCGAGGGAGAGAAATTGCCCGACTCGATCGGCATCGCCGTGCCGCTCGAGACGATGCCCGGCCAGGTGATCGGCTCGCTGGGTCTCACCATCCCCAAGATCCGCTTCGTGCGCGCAAGAACCAAGACCTACGTGCAGCTGCTGCAGCGGGCCGCGGCGCGCTTCTGCGGCCGGGCATCGGACCAGGCGGCCGCGCGAAGATGACCGGCCTGCGCGGCCGCATGGGTCAGGACTGGCGGGCGATCTTGAAGAAGTCGCCGCGGCGCATGGAGGGATGGGCGCGGTCGTACTGGGGCGGGTAAAAGGCCTCCTCGCCCAGCTCCGCCGCGGCGTGCCACGGCCAGCGCGGGTTGTAGAGCATGCCCCGGCCGAGGGCGACGAGGTCGGCCTGCTCCGCCTGGAGGATCGCCTCGGCCTGGCGCGGCTCGGTGATCAGCCCGACGGCCACGGTGGCGATGCCGGCCTCCTTGCGGATGCGCGCTGCGAACGGCACCTGGTAGCCGGGCCCGACCTCGATCTTCTGCTCCGGCACGGCACCGCCGCTCGAGGCGGCAATGTAGTCGCACCCGAGCGCCTTGAGCCGCTGTGCCAGCACGATGCTGTCGTCGAGGCTCCAGCCACCCTCCACCCAATCCGTGGCCGAGATGCGAACGCCCAGCGGCTTGCGCTCAGGCCAGGCGGCGCGCACCGCGCTGAATACCTCCAGCACGAACCGCATGCGGCCCTCGAGGCTGCCGCCATACTCGTCCCGTCGCTGGTTGCTGAGGGGCGAGAGGAAGTTGTGCAGGAGATAGCCATGGGCACTGTGGATTTCGATGAGGTCTATGCCCAGCCGGTCGGCGCGGCGGGCGGAGTGGGCATAGCTCGCGATCAGGCGCGCGATCATGGCCCGGTCGAGGGCGATCGGCTGAGCCCGCCCAGGATAGGGGATGGTGTCGGGCCCGTGGATCGGCCAGCCACCCTGGTCCTCGGGAATCTGCGGCTGCCCCTGCCAAGGCATCCCGACCGAGCCCTTGCGTCCGGCATGCTGGAGTTGCAGGCCGATGCGCGCGGCGCCGTTCTTGCGGCAGAAGGCAATGATCGGCGCGAGCGCCGCCTCGTTGTCGTCGCACCACAAGCCGAGATCGCCCGGGCTCAGCCGGCCGTCGCGCTCCACCGCGGTCGCCTCGATGATCAGCAGACCGGCGCCGGAGACGCTCAGGGTGCCGAGGTGCACGAGGTGCCACTGGGTCGCGCAGCCGTCCTCGGCCGAGTACTGCGCCATGGGCGACACGACGATGCGGTTGGCGAGCGGCAAGCCGCGCAGGGAGAACGGCGAGAAGAGACGTGTGTGCATGCGCAGGCTCTCCCGTGGACTCAGCGCGAAGCGGCAGCTCGGCGCAAGGAAGCGAGAATCTCGGCGCTGTCGCGGCCAAGAGCCGGCATCGGCTTGCGGACGGCGGGCGGCGGCCGCGTCAGGCGAAGCGGGCTGGCCAGCAGGGGCCAGGTCTCCCCGTCGTCGCTCACCGGGAACCAGAGCCCACGCGCCGCCGTATGCGGCTGCGCCAGCATCTCGTGTACGGTCAGCACCGGCGCCACCTGCACGCGGCGGCGCGCCAATTCTGCCACGGCCTCGGTACGCTCCAAGGACCTCGTCAGCTTTTCCAGCGCTTGCCCCGCATCCTCCGTCTCCGCCACGGCGACGACGTACCCATCGCGGCAGGCCAGCGCGCACGCCGGGCGATCCGCAGGGTGGGCCGCATTCCAGGCGGTCTGCGTGGCCCAGGCGGCAATGTCCTGCATGGACAGATCGATGTACTGGCCGGCACCGGTGCGATCACGCCAAGCGAGCGCCGCGAGCACGGCCAGCACGCCCATCTCCGCGCCGAGCAGGTCGGCGGACGAGATGCCGGTCTTGACCGGCACGCCGTCCGAGCGCACCCGATCCATGATGCCGGACATCGCCTGCACGACGCTGTCGTAGGCCGGGCGCCCCGCATAGAGCGATTCCGCCCCGAAGCCCGAGATGCTGCAGTAGATCAAGGCAGGGTTGAGAGCCGCCATCTCCGCCGGCGAGAAGCCGCGCCGCGCCAGCGCGCCGGGCTTCAGGTTCTCGATCAGCACATCGGCGCGTCCGACGAGCCGTCGCAGGTCGGCGGCATCGGCGTCGCGGCGCAGGTCGAGCACCAGGCTTCTCTTGTCGGAGTTGGTGTAGGTGAAGAAATAGCCCTGGCCGCGCTGTGTCGGCGGCCAATCGCGGGTGGCCTCGCCCTCGGGCGGCTCGACCTTGATCACCTCGGCGCCCAGGCTGGCGAGGATACGCGTGCAGAGCGGCACCGTGGTGTAGTGGCCGATCTCGACGATGCGGATCCCGGCGAGAGGCGCGCGCGGCCCGGCCGGCGGTGCCGACGGGCTTGCCTCCTGCCGTCGCTGCCGGGATGCCAGCTCGCCGATCACATCGCGGTCCGCATCGGGCGCCGGGATGCGCTCGGGCGGACGCCCGCTGCACGCACTCGTGCGCAGCGGCGAGCCCGGCAGCACGACGTCGCGGCCGGACACGGGATCGCGCAGGCGGCAGATCATGCCGCGGTGATCGAGGTTGGCCTCGCGCGGATGGCCGTCGATGCGCACGATCGGTCCGCACGCGATCTGCGCCGCGTTGAGGGCGGCGACACAGGTCTCGATCGTGTGCCGTGCGGTCCAGGCCTGCACCAGGCGGTCGATCCCGGCTGCGCGCCGAACGCGATCCGGCGTGCGCTCGAACTCGCTCGCCCGGCGCAGGTCGGGACGCCCCATGATGTCGCACAAGCGCTGCCACTGCGCGTCGCTGCCGACGCACACGAGGAGCCAGCCGTCGCGTGCCTGGTAGACGTTCCAGGGCGCGATCATGGCGTGGCGATTGCCGGCGCGCCGGAC
>DASRDL010000478.1:0-4904 GCA_035652635.1 Hyphomicrobiaceae bacterium
CGGCAAGGTGAAGGTTCAGGCGCAGGGCAAGCGGCACGGCATGATCAAGCGCACGGCCAAGTTCGTGCGCAACGCGCGGGGGACCATGGTGCTCACCGACAGCGATGCCCGCATCGTCAAGAAGTACATGCCCTACAACCGCTGAGGAGCTGGGGTCAGACCCCTGGCCACGCCCGGTATTGCTTCGGCGCTTGGGCAGCGGCCAGGGGTCTGACCCCATAGATCGCACCCCGCGCATTGCATCACCTGACGGAGTTGAACCATGGCACGCGTCAAGCGCGGCGTCACCGCCCACGCCAAGCACAAGAAGGTCCTGAAGAAGGCCAAGGGCTACTACGGCCGCCGCAAGAACACGATCAGGGTCGCCAAGCAGGCGGTCGAAAAGGCGATGCAGTACGCCTATCGCGACCGCAAGCGGCGCAAGCGCACCTTCCGTGCCCTGTGGATCCAGCGCATCAACGCCGCCGTGCGCGAGCACGGGCTGACCTACGGCCGATTTATCAACGGCCTCACGCTTGCGGGCATTGCCGTGGACCGCAAGGTGCTGGCCGATATCGCCGTGAAGGACGCTGCCGCCTTCAAGGCCCTGGTCGATCAGGCCTCCGCCAAGCTGAAGGCGGCTTGAGCCTGCCGTCACGGCCGAGGGGGTCAGACCTCTCGGATCGACGTTGCGGTTCCGATCGACTTGCCGAGGCGAGGGGTCTGGCCCCCTCCCGCTCACTCCGGGTCCCGGCTCTGCGCTCCGGCGCGCTCCGGCCGGGATGACATCTATGACCGACACGACGCAACTGTCCGCCATCGAGGGTGCACTGATCGCCGAGATCGGCGCCGCCGCCGACCTCGCCGCCATCGAGCGTGTGCGCATCGCCGCGCTCGGCCGCAAGGGCCGCGTGCCGGAGCTGATGGCGACGCTGGGCTCGCTCCCCGCCGACCAGCGCAAGGCGTTCGGCCAGGCCGTCAACGGCCTGAAGGCGCGCATCAGCGAGGCGCTGGAAGCACGCAAGGCGGAGCTGGAGCGCGGCGAGCTGTCGGCGCGGCTCGCGGCCGAGAAGGCCGACGTGACGCTGCCCGTCCGCGCCGGCCCGCTGCAGGAGGGGCGCATCCACCCGGTGAGCCAGGTGTTCGACGAGGTGGTGGAGATCTTCGGCGACATGGGCTTCGCGGTGGCGGAAGGCCCCGACATCGAGACCGACGACTACAACTTCACCAAGCTCAACATCCCGCCCGAGCATCCCGCGCGTCAGGACCACGATACCTTCTACCTGCATCCCAAGGCGGACGGCACGCGCATGCTCCTGCGCACGCACACGAGCCCGGTGCAGGTGCGCACCATGCTGTCGCAGAAGCCGCCGATCCGCATCATCGTGCCGGGCCGCGTCTACCGCATGGACAGCGATGCCACGCACACGCCCATGTTCCACCAGATCGAGGGCCTGGTGATCGACGAGACCACGCATCTGGGCCACCTCAAGTGGTGCCTGGAGGAGTTCTGCAAGGCCTTCTTCGAGGTGGAGGAGGTGCGCATGCGCTTCCGTGCCTCGCACTTCCCGTTCACCGAGCCCTCCATGGAGGTGGACATCGACGCTGCGGCAATAGGCAAGCCGGGCAAGTGGCTTGAGATCCTGGGGAGCGGCATGGTGCACCCCAACGTCATCCGCAACTGCGGGCTCGATCCCGACAAATATCAGGGCTTCGCCTTCGGCATGGGGCTCGACCGCATCGCCATGCTGAAATACGGCATCCCCGACCTGCGCGACATGTTCGCTGCCGACCTGCGCTGGCTCAGGCACTACGGCTTCACCGCCCTCGACATGCCCTCCCTCGCCGGCGGGGTGTCGCCATGAAAATCACGCTCGCCTGGCTCAAGGATCATCTCGACACCTCGGCGTCGGTCGCCGAGCTCGCCGAGAAGCTGGCGCTCATCGGGCTCGACGTGGAGAGCGTCGACGACCCGGCGGCCAAGCTCGGCGCCTTCACCGTCGCCCGCGTCGTCGAGGCCAAGCAGCACCCCAATGCGGACCGGCTGCGCGTGTGCCGGGTCGATACCGGCAGGGGTGTGGTGGAGGTCGTGTGCGGCGCGCCCAACGCCAGGACCGGCATGATCGGCGTGTTCGCGCCGACGGGCAGCTACATTCCGGGCACCGGCATTACGCTGGAGGCGCGCCCGGTACGCGGCGTCGTCTCCAACGGCATGCTGGTGTCGGAGCGCGAGCTCGAGCTCTCCGACAACCACGAGGGCATCATCGAGCTGGCCCCCGAGCTCGGCCGGCACATCGGCGAACGCTACGCCGACGTCATCGGCCTCGCCGATCCGGTCATCGACGTGAAGCTCACCCCCAATCGGCCCGACTGCACGGGCGTGCGCGGCATTGCCCGCGACCTCGCCGCGGCCGGCATGGGCACCCTCAAGCCGGAAAAGAAGATCACCGGCGTCGAGGGCGACTTCGACTGCCCCGTCGACATCCAGCTCGAGTTCACGGCCGACGCGCGCGATGCCTGCCCCTGCTTTGCCGGGCGCTACCTCCAGGGCGTCGACAACGGCGCCTCGCCGCAATGGATGCAGCAGCGGCTCAAGGCCGTCGGCCTGCGCCCCATCAATGCCCTCGTCGACGTGACCAACTACATCTCGCTCGACCGCGGCCGCCCCTTGCACGTCTATGACGCCGACAAGCTGACCGGCACCATCCGCGCGCGGCTCGGGCGCAAGGGCGAGCGGTTCGCGGGGCTCGACGGCAAGACGCACGAGGTCGACGAGACCATGTGCGTGATCGCCGACGACCGAGCCGTGCTGGGCTTCGGCGGCATCCTCGGCGGCGAGGAGACGGGCTGCACGGAGACGACCAGGAACGTGCTGATCGAGTGCGCCTACTTCGATCCCATGCGCACCGCCGCCACCGGCCGCAAGGCCGGCGTGCAGAGCGACGCCCGCTACCGCTTCGAGCGCGGCGTGGATCCGGGCTTCATCCTGCCGGGCCTCGATCTCGCCACCGCCATGATGCTGGAGGTGGCCGGCGGCCGCCCGTCTCGGCGCAAGGTCGCGGGCGCTCCGCCGGAGCCCAGGACCGTAGTCGATTTCCCCATGCGCCTCGTCTCCAGCCTCGCCGGCATAGACATCGCCGAGAAGCAGATTCGCGGCACGCTGGCGGCGCTGGGTTTTGCGGTGGAGGGCAAAGGCGCCACGGTGAAGGTGACGCCTCCCAGCTGGCGCCCCGACATCCACGGAGCGGCCGACCTGGTCGAGGAGGTCGTGCGCATCACAGGTCTCGACAAGGTGCCGTCGGCGGCGATGCCGCGCCCTGCCGGCGTGGCTCGTCCGGTGCTCACCGAGGAGCAGCGCCGCGTGCGGCGCGCCCGGCGCGCGCTCGCTGCCCGCGGCATGGTGGAGGCCGTCACCTGGTCGTTCATCGCCCGCGCGCAGGCGCGCGCGTTCGGCGGCGGCCAGGACGAGCTGGAGCTCGCCAACCCGATCTCGAGCGAAATGTCGTCGATGCGCCCGAGCCTGCTGCCGGGGCTGGTCTCGGCCGTTGCCCGCAACCGCAACCGCGGATTCACCGATCTTGCCTTGTTCGAGGTGGGGCAGATCTATCGCGGCGATGCGCCCAAGGACCAGCTGATGGCAGCCGCCGGCGTGCGCGCCGGTGCCGCCCGGCTCGCCGGTGCCGGACGCCACTGGAGCGGCGAGGCCCGCAATGCCGACCTGTTCGATGCCAAGGCGGATGTCACGGCGCTGCTGGCCGAGCTCGGCTTCGATGCCCCCAAGGCGCAGCTGACGCGCGATGCGCCGGCCTGGTTCCATCCCGGCCGCTCGGCGACGCTGCGGCTGGGCCCCAAGATCGTACTCGCCCACTTCGGTGAGCTCCATCCCGACACGCTGCGGTCGTTCGAGATCGCGCACACGGGTGCGGCCGCGTTCGAGGTGTTCCTGCCGGCGCTGCCGCCGCGCCGGGAGAAGAAGCTCGCACGCGCCCCGCTCGAGGCGGCGGATCTGCTGCCGGTGCGGCGCGACTTCGCCTTCGTGCTCGCGGCCGATGTGCCGGCGGGCGACGTGGTCAGGGCGGCTCTTGGCGCCGACCGCAAGCTGATCGCCGCGGTCAACGTGTTCGACCTGTTCGAGGCCGAGAGCCTGGGCGCGGGCAAGAAGTCGCTGGCCCTCGAGGTGACGCTGCAGCCGAAAGAGAAGACGCTGACCGATCAGGAGATCGAGGCCGTCGCCGCCAAGGTCGTGGCCGCCGTCACCAAGGCCACGGGCGGCGAGATCAGGCGCTGATCCCGGTCGAGCCGGTGGTGCCTACCGCTTGGGGCGGGCGGGCGTGGCGTCGCGCACGCTCTCGGTGAAGGATTGGATGAGCTGCGCCAGCGCAGCCTTGCGCTTGGCGTCGATATCCTTCAGAGCCTCGTCGTTGAGGATCTTGGCGACGGTGTCGAAGGGCTCGGCCTGCAGGCTGCGGAAGAGGGCGCCCGTCTCCCGCCAGGTCGCCAGCGGATCGCCGCCCGATTTGGATCGTCCATTCTCGTGACGGATGGCCACTGCCTCTGCCGCCAGGCTCCAGGCGAGCGTGCCCCTGGGGTCGAGCGCCTTGCCGCCGGGCCTGGCCGCGGCCCCGTTCTGCCCGCCGAGTTGCTCGCCGGCCGATTCGGCGAACCCGGGCTCGTGGGCGATGCCGGGCTCGGAGAAGCCCAGCAGCTCGTTGGGCGACACGCGCAGCGTGGTGCACATCTTGTGGATGAGCGTGAGGCTCGGCTCGACCTCGGCGCGCTCGTAACGCGTATAGCGGTTCTCCTCGATGCCGAGCGTGCGGGCGAAATAGCGGGCACGATCGAACCCGCGCTGGGTTCGCAGCATTTTCAGGCGTTGCGCGAATTGCGAACGCACCTCTGGTGCGAGCGTGTGGGCCATTGCACTC
>DASRDL010000479.1:0-8314 GCA_035652635.1 Hyphomicrobiaceae bacterium
GCCGCCGGTCGAGCGCTGGAACCCGCCCTATTGCGGCGACATCGGCATGAAGATCCGCGCCGACGGCGTGTGGCTCTACCAGGGCAGCCCGATCGGCCGCATGCCGCTCGTGCGGCTGTTCGCCAGCGTGCTGCGCAAGGACGCCGACGGCAGGCACTACCTCGTCACGCCGGCGGAGAAGATCGACGTCGACGTGGCGGATGCGCCGTTCCTGGCGGTGGAGATGCAGGTAGAGGGCAGCGGCCGCCAGCAGTCGCTGACCTTCCGCACCAACGTCGACGACATCGTCACGGCGGGGCCGGAGCATCCGCTGAGGTTCGCCGTCGAGCCCGGCAGCGGCGGCCTCAAGCCCTACCTCCTGGTGCGCGGACGCCTCGAGGCGCTGGTGACGCGCGCGCTCTACTACGACCTCGTGGAGCTGGCGGTGGAGGAGGAGCGCGAGGGGCGCCGGCAGCTGGGCCTGTGGAGCGCCGGCCGGTTCTTTGCCATGCCGGCGGCCTGAGCCGGATGTTCGCGAGAGAGACAGCCACATGCTCAAAGACCCGCCTATCCTCACCATCCGTCGCGCGTTCAGGCGACCGCCGCGGGAGCTGATCGGGAAGCTCGCGGGTGCGCAGACCGGCCACATCGTCGATGCGCTGCAGGGCCGCGGCGCGCTCGATCATCACGTCAAGCCGCTCGATCCGGAGCGGGCGGCCTTCGTCGGTCCGGCGCTCACCTGCGACTGCGGCGCCAACGACAACCTCGCTATCATGGCGGCGCTGGTTCTGGCGGAACCGGGCGACGTGATCATCGCCGCCTGCGATGCGTTCGCCGCCACCGCCGGTGTCGGCGACAACCTCGCCATGATGGCCAGGAACAAGGGCGTCGCCGCCGTGGTCACCGACGGCATGGCCCGCGACCGCGACGGCATCGTCGCCGCCGGGCTGCCGGTATTCGCCCGCGGCGTCACGCCCAATTCGTGCGTGCGCAGCGGACCCGGCCGGCTGGGCTTTGCCATCGTCTGCGGCGGCGTCGCAGTGGAGGCGGGCGACATCGTCGTCGGCGACCGCGACGGTGTGGTGGTCATCCCCCAGGCGCAGGCCGAGGGCGTGGTCGCCGCCCTCGGCGACATCCGCCGCATGGAGGAGGAGACCCAGGCCAAAATCCGCGCGGGCATGACCCATCTCGACAGCGTCGCCGAGCTGTTGCGGTCGGACCGGGTTGCCTACGTCGATTGATGCCGGTGAGACGGTGAGTGGTGAGACATTGCGGTGCCCGCCGGGGCAATCGCCGCCGCGGGCCGTGAGCGGCCACTCGCCACCTCACCACTCGCCATCTCACCATGGTATGCTGTGGCGCCATGGACATGCCAACCGAGTCGAGCGCTGATCCCTTCACCGAGGCCGGCTTCCGGGCGCTGGCGCGTGCAGGCCTGCTGCCTGCGCCGTCGCCGGCGATCTTCGATCCGCGAACCGGCCGGGCGCTGGGGCCCAGCGACTGGGACCTGAACCACGAGTTCAAGGACGACCTCGCCGTGATGGCGCCGCCGCGGCCGGCGGCCGTGCTCGTGCCCATCGTGCTGCGCGAGCCCCTCACCGTGCTCCTGACCCAGCGCTCGCACGACATGCCGAGCCATCCCGGCCAGATCTCCTTCCCCGGCGGCAAGATGGAGGAGATCGACAGCGGGCCGGTGGCGTGCGCGCTGCGAGAGGCGTGCGAGGAGATCGGCCTGCGGCCTCAGTTCGTGGAGCCGCTCGGCTTCCTCGACAGCTATCGCACCGGCAGCGGTTTCCAGATCAGCCCGGTGGTCGGCTTCGTGCGGCCGGGCTTCAGCCTGGTGCTCGACGAGCGCGAGGTGCTGGAGGTGTTCGAGGTGCCGCTCGCGTTCCTCATGGAGGAGGCCAACCATCAGAAGCATGCGCGCGAGTGGCGCGGCCGGCAGCGGTCCTACTACGCCATGCCCTACGAGGGCCGCTACATCTGGGGCGCCACCGCCGGCATGCTCAAGAACATGCACCAGAGACTGTTTGCGCGATGATCCGCGTCGTCCTCGAGAACGTGCTCCTGTTCCTGCTGCCGACCGCCATGTACCTGGGCTACGTCTGGCTCACGCGGCGCACGACGGGCGCCCACAGCGTGCTCGACGATGCCCCGCTCGTGTGGCTGTTCGCGGTCGGGGCGCTGCTCGTCGCAGCCACGCTCGTCTACTACGCCTCGATCACGCCCGGTGGCCAGCCCGGCGCCGTCTATACGCCCCCGCGCATGGGCAAGGACGGCAAGATCGAGCCGGGGCAGCTCAAATAGCGAGGCGTCATGGCAGCGCTTTCCGCGTCCGGCCCGCTGCCGAGTCTCGCCGACGCCGACTGGCTGGTGCGCCCCGAGACCCAGGCGGTGTTCAGGGCGCTCGCCGCCCGCGGCCACGCGGCGCGCGCCGTCGGCGGGGCGGTGCGCAACGCCCTGCTGGGGCGGCCGGTGATCGACATCGACATCGCCACGCCGGCGCGGCCGGAGGAGGTGATGGAGGCGGCGCGCGCGGCAGGGCTCGCCGCAGTGCCGACCGGCATCGCCCACGGCACCGTCACCGTGCTCGCCGCCCACGTGCCGCACGAGGTGACGACGCTGCGGCGGGACGTCGAGACGCACGGCCGCCATGCTACCGTGGCTTTCACCGACGACTGGGAGGCCGACGCGCGCCGGCGCGATTTCACCATCAACGCCCTCTACTGCAGCGGCGAGGGCGAGGTGTTCGACCCGCTCGGCGCCTATCCCGACCTGGCGAGCCGCCGCGTCCGCTTCATCGGCGACGCCCACGAGCGCATCCGCGAGGATTACCTGCGCATCCTGCGCTTCTTCCGTCTGACGGCGGAATACGGGGAAGGCCCGCCTGCGCCCGAGGGGCTTGCCGCCTGCGTCGCCGAGCGGGAGGGGCTAGGTCGGCTGTCGGCGGAGCGGGTGCGCCAGGAGCTCTTGCGTCTGCTCGTGGCCAGACGCGGCCCCGAGCTCGTCCGCGCCATGCAGGACTACGGCATCCTCGCCCAGGTGCTGCCCGTGGCGCCGCGGCCGGGCCTGATGGCGCGGCTGGCGGCGCTCGAGGATGCGCAGGGGCTCGCGCCCGACGCCATGCTGCGGCTGGCGGCCCTGGGCGTCGAAGTTCCCGAGGATGCCGACCGCCTGCGCGAGCGCCTGCGCCTGTCCAACGAGGAGCACGCCCGCCTCGTCAGCTCGGTGCCGCTGGCAGGCGGACCGGGGCCGGACGTGCCGGAGCGCGCCGCGCGCGCCTGGCTCTATGCCGAGGGTGCCGCGGGCTACCGCGCCCGCGTGCTGATCGGCTGGGCACGATCGGGCGCGCCGGCCGACAGCGCCGCCTGGCGCGATCGTCTGGCCCTGCCGGAGCGCTGGCAGCCGCCGCGGTTCCCGCTCGGAGGCGCCGACGTGATGGAGCTCGGCGTGCCCGCCG
This sequence comes from Hyphomicrobiaceae bacterium, assembly GCA_035652635.1. Classification (GTDB taxonomy): domain Bacteria; phylum Pseudomonadota; class Alphaproteobacteria; order Rhizobiales; family Hyphomicrobiaceae; genus AWTP1-13. The sequence goes on from DASRDL010000479.1 coordinate 3,440, forward strand.
GCCCGCGTGTCGGCGAGCTGCTGCGGGCGCTGGAGCAGGAATGGATCGCCGGCGACTTTGCCGCCGGCGCCGATGCCCTGCGGGCGCGGTTGCGGGGGCTGGTTGCGCCGGGCTGAGGCATCGGTGAAGATGAGCGGGGGCAGGCGCGGTTACGGAGAGGGGAAATGTCCGACACCGGCTCCAGAAGCGGCCCTTCGTTCCTATCGCTGTTCTTCGGCAAGGTCGTCCTGCTGTTCGTGACGATCATCGCCGTGTGGATCATCTATGCCTATCTGCACGCCTACCGCCTCGACTGGCTGGGCTGGTGTTATACGCACCTGTTGCCCCTGACGAACGCGCTCTATGCGCTGGTCGAGACCTACTTCCCCGATGACGTCAAATACAAGATCCGCGGCGCCATCACCGACGACCTGGGGCAGCGTTCGCTGTTCCTGCTGCTGCTGACGGCCGCCGTCGAGCTCTCGTTTTACAGCCTGTTCAAGCTGGTCAGGACGCTGACGGCGCGGGTGAGCGCCGCACGCAAGGGCTCGCCGGCGCAGGCGTAGCAGGCGCATCTCCGTCATGCCGGAATTTCGCGCCTGCCCTCGGGCTTGTCCGAGGGAGATATTCGGCACAGGGCGGCCCTGGCTCCCGGCTCTCGGGCTGACGCCCTCGGCCGGCATGACAGTGATCACTGCGGGCCGGGCGTCAGGCGGCGGCCGCCGCGGCGTCGGCGGCGATGCGGTTGCGGCCCGCGCACTTGGCTTCGTAGAGCTTGGCGTCGGCGCGCTCCACCAGCGTCTCGGCATCGTCGCCGGGGATCAGCTCGGCGATGCCGAACGAGGCGGTGATCTTGCCGATCTGCTGGCCGCTGGCGTTGACGGCGAGCTGCATGCTCTCGAGCTGGCTGCGCATGCGCTCCGTCATGGCCCGCGCGGAGTCCACCTGCGTGCCGGGCAGGATGATGGCGAACTCCTCGCCGCCGTAGCGGGCCACCGTGTCGGTGGTGCGCACGTTGTCGATGAGCACGCGGGCGAACATCTTCAAGATCTCGTCGCCGATGCGATGGCCGAAGAGATCGTTGACCCTCTTGAAGTTGTCGATGTCGGCCAGCACCAGCGACAAGGCCGTGCCGCGCGAGCGCGCTTCGGCCAGCGCCTTGGCGAGGCTTTCGTCGAAGCAGCGGCGGTTGCCGAGTGCCGTCAGGGGATCGCGCACGCACACCTCGCGCGCCTCGGCCAGGTGCGAGCGCAGGGTCTCGATCTGCGACCTGGACTGCTCGAGGCAGGCTCTGAGCTCCTGCGCCTCATGCTGCATCTTGGCATTCTCGGCGAGCAGGAACTTGACGATGATGCCGATCTCTTCCGGGGTGGCCTTCTTGGGCAGGTTTTCGCCCGCCTGCGCGAGGGTGACGGAATAGCGTTCCCCGGCATCGAGGTAGGTGCGCACCAGCGTCAGGAGGGCGGCTGCCTCGCTGTCGAGCTTGATCGCGGTGGCGGCGATGTCGGCGCGCGCCGCGGCCGCGACGGCCCCTTCGGGCCGCCGCCTGTCGCGCAAGTCGCGCCAGGCGAGGAGGGCGATGCCGCCGAGGCCCAGCAGCACGAGCCCGACGAGACAGACCTCAGCCGAAACGAGACCGAAGACCATCGACGCGCCCCACCCCCTGCCGCCAGCCCCGTGCGTTGCCGGCCTCCGCAGCCGCGAAAATGCGCGGCCGCGGCAGCCCGCGAGAGGCTTCCCCACAGCGTGGGCCCACCTTAAGGCAGATTAGCTCCCATCCGGTTAACCCGCGACGCGGCCGCGCTCCGGCTACACCGCCACCGGCAGGCTCGCCTGCTCGCCCACCTCGAACACGCGCCGGTAGCGGGCGACCTCGGCGGGGGGGCCCACCGCCTTCATCGGGTTGTCCGACAGCTTCACGGCCGGCCGGCCGTTGGCCGATACCACCTTGCAGACGATGGAGAAGGGGTCGAGGCGCCCGTCGGGGCCCAGCCCGCGGAAGTCGTTGGTGAGCAGCGTGCCCCAGCCGTAGCCGATGCGCACTCGGCCGTGGAAATGGCGGTGGATGCGCTCGATGGCGTCGACGTCGAGGCCGTCGGAGAAGATCAGCAGCTTCTCGCGCGGGTCCTGCCGGCGCCGATGCCACCAGGCGATGGCGAGCTCCCCGCCCTCGATCGGGTCACCGGAATCGATGCGGATGCCGGTCCAGGCGTTGACCCAGTCGGGCGCCCGATCGAGGAATGTGCGCGAGCCGTAGGTGTCGGGCAGCATGACGCGCAGGTTGCCGTCGTAGTCGGCCTGCCAGTCGGCCAGCACGCGGTAGGGGGCCTCGGCGAGATCGCGGTCGCTCGCAGCGAGCGCGCAATAGACCATCGGCAACTCGTGGGCGTTGGTGCCGATGGCCTCCACCTCGCGACGCATGGCGATGAGGCAGTTGGAGGTGCCGAGGAACGATGCGCCGAGGCCTTCCATCATGGCCTGCACGCACCAGTCCTGCCACAGGAAGCCGTGGCGGCGGCGGGTGCCGAAGTCGGCGATGCGCACGCCGGGCAGCAGTTTGAGGCGGCCGATCTTCTCCCACACGCGGGTCATCGCCCGCGCGTAGAGCACCTGCAACTCGAACTTGCCGAGGCCCTTGGTGACGGCTCTGGAGTGCAGCTCCATGAGCACGGCGAGCGCCGGGATCTCCCACATGGTGGTCTCGATCCAGGGACCCTCGAAGGTGAGCTCGTACTGGTCGCCCCTGCGCTCGAGGGTGTAGGGCGGATAGCGGAAGCTCTCGAGCCAGGCGATGAAGTCCGGCGAGAACATCGGCCGCTTGCCGTAGAACGAGTTGCCCCTGAGCCAGGTGGACTCGCCGCGCGACAGCGACAGCGTGCGGATGTGGTCGAGCTGCTCCTTGAGCTCGCCCGCGTCGATGAGGCGGGAGAGCTTGACCGAGGCGGTGCGGTTGAGGATGCCGAAGGTGACCGCCACGTCGCGATAGCGGCGGAAGATCGTCTGCGCCATCAAGAGCTTGTAGAAGTCCGTGTCGAGCACGGAGCGCACGATGGGGTCGATCTTCCAGTTGTGGTTGTAGACGCGGGTGGCGATGTCGGTCATGGACGTGGCCGGGCTGTCGGCTGGCTCTCGGTGGCGGCGAAGTGACGCTGGGATGCTACCCGCTCGCCATGGCGGCGCGCAAACGCGGCCTCCAGAGGGCTGGCACGCGGTCGAGGCAGGCCTTGTCCGTCGGCAAGAAAAAGGCCCCGGCGCAGTGGCCGGGGCCGCACGTGCGACTGCCGAGGCCGGCGGGTGTCAGAAGTCCATGCCGCCCATGCCGCCGCCCGGGGGCGAGGGCGGGGGCGCCTCCTTCGGACGCTCGGCCACCATCGCCTCGGTGGTGATGAGCAGGCCGGCGATCGAGGCGGCATCCTGCAGGGCGCAGCGCACGACCTTGGTCGGGTCGATCACGCCTTCGCCGACGAGGTCGCCGTAGACGCCGGTCTGGGCGTTGTAGCCGAACGTGTACTTGTTGTTGTCGAGGATCTTGCCGACGACCACCGAGCCGTCCTCGCCGGCGTTCTGCACGATCTGGCGCGCGGGCATCTGCAGCGCCTTGCGCACGATCGAGATGCCGATCTTCTGGTCGTCGTTGTCGGCGCTCAGACCGTCGAGCGCCTTGGCAGCGCGCAACAGCGCCACGCCGCCGCCGGGCACGATGCCCTCCTCGACCGCCGCGCGGGTAGCGTGGAGGGCGTCGTCGACGCGGTCCTTGCGCTCCTTCACCTCCACCTCGGTGGCGCCGCCGACCTTGATGACGGCCACGCCGCCGGCGAGCTTGGCCAGCCGCTCCTGCAGCTTCTCGCGGTCGTAGTCCGACGTCGTCTCCTCGATCTGCTGCTTGATCTGCTTGACCCGCCCCTCGATGTCGGCCTTCTTGCCGGCGCCGTCGACGATGGTGGTGTTGTCCTTGTCGATCGACACGCGCTTGGCGCGGCCCAGCATGCTCAAGGCGACGTTCTCGAGCTTGATGCCTAGGTCCTCGCTGATCACCGTGCCGCCGCTGAGGACGGCGATGTCCTCGAGCATGGCCTTGCGGCGGTCACCGAAGCCCGGCGCCTTGACGGCGGCAACCTTGAGGCCGCCGCGCAGCTTGTTGACGACCAGGGTGGCCAGCGCCTCGCCCTCCACCTCCTCGGCGATGATGAGCAGTGGCTTGCCGGCCTGCACCACCGCCTCGAGCACCGGCAGCATCGGCTGCAGCGTGGAGAGCTTCTTCTCGTGGATGAGGATGTAGGGGTCCTCGAGCTCCACCAGCATCTTGTCGGCGTTGGTGATGAAGTAGGGGGAGATGTAGCCGCGGTCGAACTGCATGCCCTCCACGACGTCGAGCTCGGTCTCGAGGCTCTTGGATTCCTCCACCGTGATGACGCCCTCGTTGCCGACCTTCTTCATGGCCTCGGCGATCTTGGCGCCGATCTCCTTGTCGCCGTTGGCGGAGATGGTGCCGACCTGGGCGACCTCGTCGTTGGACGTGATCTTCTTGGACTTGGCCTTGAGCTCGGCCACCACGGCGTTGACGGCAAGATCGACGCCGCGCTTCAGGTCCATCGGGTTGGAGCCGGCCGCCACCGACTTGGCGCCCTCGCGGATGATGGCTTGAGCGAGCACGGTCGCCGTCGTGGTGCCGTCACCGGCCACGTCGGAGGTCTTGGAGGCGACCTCCTTCAGCATCTGCGCGCCCATGTTCTCGAACTTGTCCTCGAGCTCGATCTCCTTGGCGACGGTGACGCCGTCCTTGGTGGTGCGCGGCGCGCCGAAGCTCTTCTCGAGCACCACGTTGCGGCCCTTGGGGCCCAGCGTCACCTTGACGGCATTGGCGAGAATATCGACGCCGCGCAGCATGCGCTCGCG
>DASRDL010000480.1:0-3810 GCA_035652635.1 Hyphomicrobiaceae bacterium
AGGCCGGCCATGAACTTGATGTGGTTCTTCTCCAGGATGCCTCGGGCGCGCAGCATGGCGGCCTCGAGGGAGGCGATCGGCGAGCCGCGGTAGCCGGTGACGTAGCCGGCCGTGTTGAGACCGGCGTTCAGGTCGCGCGCACGCTGGGTGAGCACCAGGCGGACGATGGCCTGGGTGCCTGTCAGCAGCTGCCGGGTCTCGTCGAGCGCGTACTTGTCATCGAGGCTGACGGCATGCTTGGGCATATCGGGCTCCAGCTTCCGGCGTGTTCGGCAGCGGCGCCGGCGAGGTCGGCGGCACTGCAGCAGACGTGCAACAGAAATGCCAGAGTCTGGCGGCAGCCGCAAACACGGGTGCCGGCCGCCGCTCGCCCCGGCACGCCCCTAACATGGGCGCTGGCGCAGGGTGCCGCAATCACCGGACGCAAGTGAACCCGTTGGCGGGGAAACTGCCGCTGTGCGCCGCAATCGACTGTTCGCGCCCGCAACAAAATTGCTCCCATGCATGGCTTGCGGGACCGCCATGCGGCGCCGGGCTCCCTCTCCCGCTCCCGGGGAGAGCGCCGGAGTAGCGGGCCGCAGAAGGCTCCAACAGCGCCTTGCGTCTGCCACCCACCCTGAGCCACTCCCCACTGAAGAGTGGGGAGAGCGAATTCGGCCTACTTGATGCGCGTCCAGGTAGCGGTGCGGCACAGCACGACCGCGACGCACCCCGACAGGTCCACGGCGTCCTTGCTCTTCACCGTGATGGTGCCGGAGTAGCTCTTGCCGTTCTCGCGGTTGTAGAGCGTGCCTGCCCAGGCATTGGCGCCGCTCTTTTTCGCTCCGTCCATGATGACGAGTCCGACGATGGGGCGGCTGCGCTTGGCCGGGTCGGGATTCTTGTCGTCGGTGGTCTGACCGTCGGTGACCTTCACCAGCCTGGCGCACAGCGCCTCGCCGCACTTGTAGAGCTCGATGTTGGAGCCGTTCTCCGGGTTGAGCCACAGGCCGAATGCGTCCTCGGCCGTCTGCGCCGCCACCGGCCCGCCAGCCAGGATGAGCCCGAGCAGGCCCACTGCCGCCGCTGTCGCAAGCTTCGCCATCGCTTCCCTCCCTCCTCGACGTCTCCGAGCCTCGCCACCATCACACCGAACTGCGGCACGAGCGCGTCAACGGCCTGCTGCGGCGGTGCGTTTGCGACCGTTCAAGCCGCCAACCGCCGGCTCCGGCGTTCGCGGATGGATGGATCCTCGGGACAAGCCCGAGGATGACAGCGACAATCGTGTGTCGATCCGGAGCGCAATCGGCTCAGAACGCGACCTTGTCGCCGCCCTTGAGCTCCAGAATCTCGCGGGCCTCGTCGGAGGTGGCGATCTCGAGGCCCAATCCCTCGATGATCTGGCGCACCTTCGTCACCTGCTCGGCGTTGCTCTTGGCGAGGCGGCCGGGACCCAGCCACAGCGAGTCCTCGAGGCCGACGCGCACGTTGCCGCCCATGGCGGCGGCCTGCGCGGCGATGGGCATCTGGTTGCGCCCCGCCCCCAGCACGCTCCAGCGGTACTGGTCGCCGAACAGGCGGTCGGCGGTGCGCTTCATGTGCAGCACGTCCTCAGGATGCGGGCCGATGCCGCCCAGAATGCCGAACACGCTCTGGATGAAGAACGGCGGCTTCACCACGCCGCGGTCGGCGAAGTGGCGCAGCGTGTAGAGATGGCCGATGTCGTAGCACTCGATCTCGAAGCGGGTGCCGTTGTTGGCACAGGTGGTGAGAATGTACTCGATGTCCGCGAAGGTGTTCTTGAACATGCCGGCACGGGTGGCCTCGATGTAGGGCTTCTCCCAGTCGAACTTGAACTCCTTCTGGCGCTGCAGCATGGGATAGAGGCCGAAGTTCATGGTGCCCATGTTGAGCGAGGCGATCTCCGGCTTGAAGATGGCGGCCGGCGCGGTGCGCTGCTCCACCGTCATTCCCAGGCCGCCGCCGGTGGTAATGTTCACGACGCAACCCGAGCGCTGCTTGATCACCTTGAGGAAGGGCGCGAAGGCCTCCGGCGACTGATCCGGCCGGCCGTCCTTGGGGTTGCGGGCGTGCAGGTGCACGATGGCCGCCCCCGCCTCGGCGGCGCCGACGGCGGCATCGGCGATCTCCTCGGCCGTGATGGGCAGGTGCGGCGACATCGACGGCGTATGGATCGATCCCGTCACGGCACACGTGATGATGACTTTGCGGCCCTTGGCCATGTGCGTCTCCCCTGGCTGGCGCCCTCGAGCTCGGCCCGCGTCGGCGGCGTGATGGCGCGAGGCTGCGTCGCTGCGGCCCGCCCGTCAACCTTGCCGACCGACGCGTCGCCGGAGCGGCACGCGGCCTGCATGAGCGCGCGGCATGCCTCCGGCGCTGCAGCGGCCTTGGCACAACGGGGCCAAATCGGCATGCGTATGAGGTGAGTTGTTAACCCTCGCCTGCGAGGGTGGCCTGCGGTAAGATGGTCACGGAAACGTTGCGAGTTGTATCAAGTCGTGTGATGAGCACCAAGAGCGACAGCCCGGCGCCGGCCGACAAAGGCACCACCGTCTCGTTCGGCGCGCACTTCGCCGTGTCCGACCAGTTCGACGCCATCTTCAAGGAGGGCATGGGGCTGGTCGAGCGCACCGCCGCCTACCTCGACGGCCCCGGCCGCAAGGAGGCGCGCACGCTCAAGGGCCCGGTCGCGGTGCTCTACGCCACCGAGAGCATGCGCCTCACGACGCGGCTGCTCGAGCTCGCCTCCTGGTTGATGATCCGCCGCGCGCTGAAGGAGGGCGAGATCACGGCCGAGGAAGCCCGCATCAAGCGTGAGCGGGTGAAGCTGCGCGGGCCGGGACGGCCGGCGCACATCCGGGGCTTCAACGAGCTGCCGCAGGGCCTGCGCGAGCTGATCGACTTGAGCTACGCGCTGAGCGACCGCATCTTCCAGCTCGACCGCGCCATGGAAGTGGTGCCGGACCGCGTGCCCGTGGTGGACAACCCGGTCGGCGCGCAGGTGTCGCGCCTCGAAGAGGCCTTCGCAAAGCCCTTCCGCCGCTTCGCCGGCCGCTGACTCGGTGCACGCAGGAACGTAACGTAGGGTGCGACAGGCGATAGCCGTATCGCACCGATGCGCCGGCCCGGACGGTGCGAACCGGCATGCCCGTCAGGCGTTGCAAGGCGTCAGCACGGCGCAATCCGGCTTCGCCTCTTGCGCCCTACGGGCGATCAGCGGTGGCGCCTGACGACCGGCGCGGCTGCGCGCTCGATCATGACGTTGACGCAGGCGGGCTTGCCGCTGGCGATCGCACACTCCAGCGCCGGACCCAGCTCGCGCGCCGCGGTGACGAGCGCGCCGTGTCCGCCGAGCGCCGCGGCGACGAGGTCGTAGCGGGACGGCAGCAGCTCGCAGCCGTGCGTGCGGTTGGGACCGTACTGGCGCAGCTGGATCTGGTACTCGGCGTTCCACGTGGCATCGTTGCCGACCACGGCCACGAACGGCAGGCCGAGCCGCACGCCCGTGTCGATCTCGGCCATGTGGAAGCCGAACGTGCCGTCGCCCATCACGGCGATGACGGGGGCGTTCGGCTCGGCGAGGCGCGCAGCGACCGCGAACGGCAGGGCGGCGCCGATGGAGCCCGCCACCCCGTTGATGATGCGCCGCCGCGCGTTGAGCAGGCTCTGCGCCCACTGGCCGATCTCGCCGCCGTCGCACACCAGCACCGCATCGGGGTGCTTCTCGAGGACGGCGGCGATGGCGCGGCACATCTCGATCGGATGCAGCCTGCCGCCCCCCGCGCCCTCGAGCGTGCGCCACGCCTCGGG
>DASRDL010000481.1:0-2555 GCA_035652635.1 Hyphomicrobiaceae bacterium
GGAAGGCGGCCGTCCGCTGTCCGTGGTGCTGGTCGACATCGACAACTTCAAATCCGTCAACGACACCTACGGCCACGCGGTCGGCGACAACGTGCTGCGCGAGTTCGCGACCCGCTTCCGCCGCAACACCCGCGCCGTGGATCTCGCCTGCCGGATCGGCGGCGAGGAGTTCGCCATCGTCATGCCCGATACGGAGCTCCAGCGCGCCTGCCAGGTGGGCGAGCGCCTGCGCGAGTGCATCGCCAGCGAACCCTTCCAAACCGATCGCGATACCAGCCTGGTGATCACGGCCAGCGTCGGCATCGCCACCCTCGACGGGGCGGACTGCTCGATCGATGCGCTCTTCAGGCGGGCCGACCAGGCGCTTTACGTGGCCAAGCGCGGCGGGCGCAACCGAGTGGTCGCCGACGCGGCCTGATCGACCGGCCCACATGACGGGTTAAGTTGCTGGAAACGCTAACCGTTCACCTTTGTCGGCTGCAGGACCGCAGGTGATCATTGCCCTGCGGGCATCGGTCCAAATCCCTGATCCCAATAACGAAACAGTTGCCAAGGGGTGAATGTTCTGCTTTCCTGGCCTGGGGAAAAATGCGGTAGGAGGGGAATGCGAGCGAAGTCAGGTGCATGCCGCGCCTGCTTTCTCCACCGGAAAATTTGCCAATCCTCACGGCCGCCAGGTCCGCCGCATCTCCTGGCACCGTGAGGTGTGATCGTCCCAAGCGGCTAGGAGTGGCCTCCTCTTGAAGGGCCGCATACGGACGATCGAATGCCAAGTCTGGCCAACGCCCTCTTTGGCCCATGACTTGGCAGGCCTGCGTCCGTGACTGCTCGGACTTCTACCCCGCTGCCGATGTCAGTCACGGACGCGGCCACCTTCGCGGCGAATCGCTAACAATCCGTTCCCTCCGCACTCCGGGGCAGGGCCCGGGCGTGCGGCGTGTCGTGGACGGTTGGTTGGAGCCCTGGGCGCGTCAGCCAATGCGCGCCTACTTGATCTTCGCTTCCTTGAAGGCAACGTGCTTGCGCGCAATGGGATCGTACTTCTTGAAGGACAGTTTCTCGGTGGCGGTCCGCGGGTTCTTCTTCGTGACGTAGAAGAAGCCGGTGCCGGCCGTGCTCAGCAGCTTGATCTTCTGGGTGATCGGCTTTGCCATGGCGTGCGAGCCTCGAGCGGTGGTGATGCAGTCTCGGCTGGCGCGGACTTTAGTCCTCGACGGCCGTTAGTCAAGTTCGACATCGCCGCCGATGAGGTCGCGCCTGAAGGAGCCGTTGCGACGGTGGTAGAATGGCACCGGCATGTCGGCGCTGTGCAGGCTGCCGGCGGCGATGCGCTCGCCCAGGTCCTCGAGCACCACCCGGGTGATGTTGGGCAGCTCCAAGCTGCGCGCCTGTGCGATCGAGTGCCACTCCAGGTCGGAGAGCTCGTCGTTGACGGCCGCCACCTTGTGCACGATGGCCTCGGCCGGGACGCAGAAGAAGCGCGAGTCGAAGCGCCGCGGCCGGCCCGGCGGCGTTATCGCACGGGCAAAGAAGCGCAGGCGCGACAGCGACGGCAGGAAGCCGTGCGCGAGGAACGCCTGCCAGCCTTCGGCCTTGCTGGCGATCGGCGCAGCGAGCGGCGCGCCGATGATGAGGCCGGCCTCCTCGAAGGTCTCGCGCACGGCGGCGAGCGCCAGCGAGCGCGCTCTGGCCTCGCTGGCCGTTCCCTTCATGGCGACCATCAGCTTCTTGAGATCGCCCGAGGCCAGGTCGTCGGCGACCGGGATCTGCCGGTCGGCCGGATCGACGCGGCCGCCCGGAAACACATACCTGCCCGGCATGAACGCCATGTCGTGGCGCCGCCTTCCCAGCAGCACGCGCGGCTCGCCGGAAGACTGATCGACGATGATCAGCGTCGCCGCGTCGCGCGGCCGCAAGGCTCGGGCCTTGGCCGGCGCCTTCGGCGCCCGCGGCTCTTCAACGCTCATGACTTCTGTCTTCCCCCCGATCGCGGTGTTCTCGAGCTCCCATTGCCACCACGGTCCGACGGCGCCCCCGCCCGCGTCAAGCGCAGCACCGCCGCGCCTCACCTCGGTCGCGGGCGGATGCGGCGCCGGCCGAAACGGCGGCCCCTGGGCAGCCCGCCCGCTCCGCCCGCCTCGCGCTTGCCCTCCGACAGCATCTCGAAGCGCAGCGCTCCCGCCGTCGGGATCGCCTCGACGAGGCGCACCCGCACCTCGTCGCCCAGCCGATAGGATTCCCCGGTGCGGTCCCCGACCAGAGCATGCGCCGCCTCGTGGTGGCGATAGTAGTCGCCGCCGATGGTGGCGGCCGGAACGAAGCCGTCGGCGCCCGTCTCGCGCAAGCGCACGAACAGGCCGGACCGCGTCACGCCGGAGATGCGCGCATCGAACTCGGCGCCGACCCGGTCGGCGAGATATGCGGCGATCAGGCGCTCGGTGGTCTCGCGCTCGGCGGCCATGGCGCGGCGCTCGGCCTCGGAGATGGCCTGGGCGATGTCGGCGATGCGCGCCGCCTGCTTCTCGTCCATGCCGCCGGCGCCGAGGCCGAGCGCC
>DASRDL010000482.1:0-3789 GCA_035652635.1 Hyphomicrobiaceae bacterium
GTCTACTTCGTGCTGGCCCTCGTGCTCGTCGCCATGCTGGCGTTCGGCTTCCGGCGCGGCGGCGACATCTCCACGCCCTACGTGCAGAGCTTCCGCCTGATCGTGAAGAATGCCGTGCTGTGGGTGATGTTCCTGGCCTCCATGACGGCCTCGGTATTCTTCTCCTTCGACTCGCATTTCAACGCCATCTTCCCGGCCGATGCGCGCAAGCGGGCGGCCGAGATCCGCGCCACCAACCAGATCGGCGGCGTCGTCGCCGACATCGGCGCGCTCACGCAGAAGCGCCAGCTGGAGGAAGCGGAGCGGCTGTTCGAGACGGAGGGCTGGAAGGCCTACGACAAGCAGCTCTCCGACCTCGCCCAGGCGGCGCAGGGCGCACAGGCCGAGATCGAGAAGTACTACGTGCAGCAGATGGAGGAGCGGCGCCGCGCCGTCGCCCAGCAGCAGGAGCGCATCGCCACGGCGCAGAGCGGACAGGCCGGTCTCGCCGTCAAGAAGACGTCGCTGGTGGAGGAGCTGTCGCGCCTCAAGGCCGAGCGGCCGGGGCTCGCCGCCGAGTATGCCCAGCACAAGTCCGAGCTCGACGCCAAGGCCAAGGAGGTCGACGCCAAACGGGTCGAGGGCATGGCCGAGGACCGCGGCGTGGAGGGTACGCTGAAGCAGGGCAAGGGCCCGGTCTACCGCCAGCGCATGGCCGAGCTCGCCACGCTGCAGGACCAGTACAAGATCAAGCAGGAGCGCACCAAGGACGCACAGAAGCGGCTGGTGACGGTTGAAACGCGCATCGCCCAGATCGAGCGCGAGCTCTCCACCATCGACGGCGACCTGGCCAAGCTCAAGGGCGAGGCCGAGACCGCCGAGCAGCGCATCAAGGCGGCGAGCTCGGCCGCCGGCGACGACGGCGCCCTCAAGCTCGACCCGGCCCGCGTGCTGCCCGCCTTCGACCGGGCGCGTGCCGCCTTCCGCCAGCAGCCCGACACCGAGCGGCTGGGCAGCCTGCAGCTGCAGTGCACGCAGCTCCTCACCGCCATGCTGAGCACGCCCGCCACCAAGGACAAGGTGCGTGCCATCGACTGCGACCCCAAGCAGGCCGCGGAGGCCGCCGCCCGCGTGTTCGCGCTCAACGCCGGGCTCGCCGCCTACCACGCCAACTGCGCCGGCGGCGACAGGCTCGTGCATCTCACCACCACCGACGCGCTGCTGGGCTTCGGCCGCAAGTGCCTGCAGGATTCGGGCCTCATCAGCGCCGACTCGGCCGACATCGGCGCCAGGCTGTCGGCCATCGACATGAACCGCGACGACAAGGCCCACCGCTTCGTCGTCACCTGGAATGCCTTCCTCGACGGCAACCGGCTGGCCTACCTGTCGCTGGTGCTGGCGATCGGCGTCGACGCGCTGGTGTTCATGTCCGGCCTGTTCGGCGCCCAGGCCCTGCGCTCACCCCTGTCCGACGTGCCGAGCCCCAAGGCGCGCAGCGCCCACCAGCTCGAGGCCATCATCGAGGCGGCGCTGCTGCCCGACACCTTCAAGAACGCCAGGCTGGCGCTGCGCGCCATGCACCCGCGCCAGCCGGTCGACGGCTTCACCAACGAGGTGCGGCTCGACGAGCTCGACCCCGAGAGCGCCTTCCAGGTGCGCGACGTGCTCAATGCCGGCGCCACCATCGGCGCCGTGCGCGAGACCGAGACGCCGGGCCACTACCTGGTGCGCTCGGAGCTGCACACCTTCCTGTCCGACGTCGTCAAGCGCGAGCTCAAGCGCCGGCCCGAGGAGAGCGAGCGCGGGCTCGATCTCGACCGGCTCGAGAAGCGCATCCGCGAGGCGCTGATGCCCGACGTGCGCGATACGGCCGAGGCGGTGCTGCATCACCTGCACCCGATCGACGAGGTGCGCGGCTATACCTCCGAGATTTTCCTGAGCGAAGTCGATCCGCAGCATCTGCGGCCGGTGCGTAACCTGCTCACCGCCGGCGTCAGCCTGCGCGTCGTCACCCGCGACCGCAACAACGATACCGGCTATCTCATCCACGCCGACCTCTACACCACGCTGTCGCGCATCCGCGCGCGCGAGCTGGCGATGGAGGCGCAGGCCGGCCGGCGCGCCTCCCTGTGGGGCGGCCAGCTGCGTCAGGCGCTCGATGCCCGCAGCGAGCCGAGGCTGCTCGAGCACAGCCACCGCCCGGACAGTGCGGGAGCGGACGACCGCGATGGCGAGGTCAGGATGCAGTGCCGCCAGACCCTGCTGCAGGCGCTGGGACTGGCAACCGTGTCGCTCGACAAGATCGTCGACCCCGAGATCGCCAGCGAGGCCATTGCGGCCGCGGCCGCGCTCAGGCACCAAGCGCGCTCCCACCACGGGCTCAGCGGCGTCCTGAAGCTGATGGAGAGCGACAACAGCCGCGCGCTCGAGGAGGCCTATCAGTTCCTGGCCGCGCAGTACGAGAAGGACGCCGATGCCCTGCAGGTCCTGAACGAGACCTTCAAGGAGGTGGAGCGGCTGGCGCCGGCGCTGATGCTGCTGCCCGAGGGCGGGCTCATCGACCGGCTGATCAGCGGGCTGGAGGAGGCCTACGGCGACAACCGGCTGAGCGAGGACGAGGTGTTCCTGCTCAAGAAGCTCGGCAAGCTCAAGGGCGATCTGCACCTCATGAATCCGCATGACGCGGCGGCGTGGAAGCGCATTGCCCGCCAGGTCGGCCATCTCAACGAGCTCGGCCCGCAGGGTGCCGCCGCATCCGGCGAAGGCGCCGGCCCGACCAAGCACTGAAGGCAACGGCGGCGTTCCGACTTCAGGCATGAGCAGCCCGCGCCAGGCCCAGCCGGCGCGGGCTTGTTTTTCTCGCAGCCCGGGACCGGCCCTGTCATGCCCGCCAAGGCGAGCGCAGAGCCGGCATCTCTTCTAATCCCTGTAGCCCTTGCAATCGTCGAGGCAGCTCTTCACACCGGGTTTGTTCGCTGCGCACCAAGCTCTGCATTGCGCCTTGTTCAGAGAGCGCGTCGTGCATGAAGCGCGCCCGGCGCAATCGGCGCGGCACCGCTCTGTGGGCCTATTTTCCTTGCACCAGATGTAGCAGGACTCGCGACACAATCCCTGAGCAGAGACGGGCCAAGCGCCAAAAGCGAGAAGTAATGCAGCAACAATCAATCTCATGATGCATCCCCGTGCTCACTAGCCGACACATGGTACGTCGACATCGATACGCTGTCAGCGGAAACAGACACATGCAGTCCGGCCAGGTGACGGTCTGGTGCTGGGCCAAGCGGCGGTCGATGCGATCCTCTGCGAGGTTGGCTGGCCGGATGTGCCCACCAAAGTAGGCGCCGTCGACCTCAACGGTGCCCGTGAGCGTGACGCCCTGGCTCTCGGCGGCCAGTGCCTCGCGGACCTTGTGCTTGAGGACGAAGGCCGTCTTGTGCTGGCAGTCGATGTTGCGCGCGAGTTGGAGGGCCGACATGCCCTTGGCGCCGTTCATGAGGGTGAAGATCGCCGCCAGTAGGTCGACGTAGGCCATCTTGCGCGAGGCGAAGATGGTGCCCGAGGTCGGGCTGAACTGGTGATGGCAGCTCTTGTCGCGGCACTTGAACTTGCGGCGCGTGGTGATCTTGTAGGCGTCCAGCGATCCGCACTTGGGGCAGACCGGCGCGCCGTGATCGCGTCCCAGCCGGTGGTGTAAGAGCGCCGGTCATGACCTGAGCTGGATGTTGGCTCGGGTCGTTGCTCATGCCGCCGCGATGCGCCTGGGCCGAGCCTGTGGATCATCGCTGATCTGGCTGAGCTTTTCCAGGCTCA
>DASRDL010000483.1:0-2993 GCA_035652635.1 Hyphomicrobiaceae bacterium
CGCAGGGAGCCTCAGAACAGTCCCTCGATCTGGCCCTTGTCGTTGAGGCGGATGGAGTTGGCCGCCGGCACCTTGGGCAGGCCCGGCATGGTCATGATCTCGCCGGTGATGGCGACGATGAACTCGGCGCCGGCCGACAGCCGCAGCTCTCGGATCGGCACGATATGGCCGGTCGGCGCGCCCTTCTTGTTGGCGTCGGTGGAGAAGGAGTACTGCGTCTTGGCCATGCACACGGGCAGCTTGCCGTAGCCCGCCGCCTGCAGCTCCTTGAAGCGTGCCTCGATCGAGGCATCGCAGGCGATGTCGGCGGCGCGGTAGATCTCGGTGGCGATGGTCTTGACTTTGTCGCGCAGCGGCATGTCGTCGGGATAGAGCGGCCTGAACTTCGACTGGCCGCCGTCGGCCATGTCGACGACGTGGCGCGCGAGCCCCTCGATGCCCTTGCTGCCGTCGGCCCAGTGCGTGCACAGGAACGCCTTGGCGCCGGCCGCCTCGGCCGCCTTCATCACCTCGGCGATCTCCTTGTCGGTGTCGGTGATGAAGCGGTTGATGGCCACCACCGCCGGCACGCCGAACTTCTTCATGTTGTCGAGGTGCCGGGCCAGGTTCTCGCAGCCCTTGGCGACGGCGGCGGCATTCTCGTTCTTCAGGTCGTCCTTGCCCACGCCGCCGTGCATCTTGAGCGCGCGGACGGTGGCGACGATGACGGCGGCCGCCGGATTGAGCCCAGCCTTGCGGCACTTGATGTCGAAGAACTTCTCGGCGCCCAGATCGGCGCCGAAGCCGGCTTCCGTGACCACGTAGTCGCAGAGCTTGAGCGCCGTCTTGGTGGCGAGCACGGAGTTGCAGCCGTGCGCGATGTTGGCGAACGGCCCGCCGTGGATGAAGACGGGATTGTTCTCGAGCGTCTGCACCAGGTTCGGCATCAGCGCGTCTTTCAGGAGGACGGTCATGGCTCCGTCGCCCTTGAGGTCGCGGGCCATCACCGGCTTGCGCTCGCGCGTGTAGCCGACGACGATGTTGCCGAGCCGGCGCTCCAGGTCCTTCAGGTCCATGGAGAGGCACAGGATGGCCATCACCTCCGAGGCCACCGTGATGTCGAAGCCGTCCTCGCGCGGGAAGCCGTTGGCGGTGCCGCCGAGCGAGCCCACGATCGAGCGCAGCGCCCGGTCGTTCATGTCCATGACGCGCCGCCAGGCGATGCGGCGCGCATCGAGGCCCAGCGCATTGCCCCAGTAGATGTGGTTGTCGAGCATCGCCGCGAGCAGGTTGTGCGCGGAGGTGATGGCGTGGAAGTCGCCGGTGAAGTGCAGGTTGATGTCCTCCATCGGCACCACCTGCGCATAGCCGCCGCCGGCGGCGCCGCCCTTGACGCCGAAGCAGGGCCCGAGCGACGGCTCGCGCAGGCAGCTCATGGCCTTCTTGCCGATGCGGTTGAGGCCGTCGCCGAGGCCCACCGTGGTGGTGGTCTTGCCTTCGCCCGCCGGCGTCGGCGTGATGGCCGTGACCAGGATCAGCTTGCCGTCCCTGTTCTTCTGCGCCTGGTCGATGAAGTCGAACGACACCTTGGCCTTGTAGGGGCCGTAGTTGAGCAGCGCGCCGTCGGGGATGCCGATGCGCTTCCCCACCTCGGCGATCGGCTTCATCCGCGCTTCGCGGGCAATCTCGATGTCCGACTTCACAGCCATGGTTTGCATACTCCCGTCTGCATCATCCCTGCGAAGGCGGGGATCCACGCCAATCTCTCGGCAACTCGGGGGGTGAACTTCCGCGTTGTCGTCTCGCGATGCGTCTGCTCGCCCGCGGCCGCCCCGCGGAAGGCGCATCTTCGGCGCGACACGGGCATGACGCGAGAACCCTCGGGTTACGGCTTGTCGAAGACGGCACCGGCCGCAAGCGCCGCGGACCTGGCCCATTCGCCGGCCTCGATCTTCTTGCCGTCGGCGGGCTGCACGCGCGTGACCTTGAAGCGGCCGTCGGCGCACACCACCGTGAAGCCGTCGGCGTCCACTGCAACGATCTCGCCGAGCTTGCCGCCGATACCCTTTGGATCCTTGGCGGGTAACGGCTTGGCATCGAAAATCTTGAGCTGCCTGCCCGCCAGCGTGGTCCACGCTCCGGGCGAGGGATTGCAGCCGCGGATCAGCCGGTCGATCTGCTCCCACGGCTTGCCCCAGTCGATCCGGGCGTTGTCGGGACCGCAGCGACCCTCGTAGGTGGCCTTCGACTCGTCCTGCTTGATGCGCGGCGCCTTGCCGGCCTTGACCAGGTCGACGGCCTCCAGCATGGCCTCGACGCCCATCGGGAACAGGCGGTCGAAATAGACGCTGCCCAGAGTGTCGGTGGGGCCGATGGGCGTCTTCTTCTGCAGCAGCACGTCGCCGGTATCGAGACCGTTGTCCGGCCAGAAGATCGACAGCCCCGTCTCCTTCTCACCCTTGATGATCGGCCAGTTGATGGCGCTGGCGCCGCGGTAGGCGGGCAGCAGCGAGGGGTGGTACTGGATCGAGCCGTGCTTGGGGATATTGAGGAACTCCTCCGGCACGAACAGGGTCACGAACGCCATCACCTGCAGGTCGGGCTCGAGCGCCTTGAACTCGGCCCACACCTCGGGCTTGCGGTAGGATGCGGGCTGATAGACCGGCAGCTTCGCCGCAAGCGCCGCCTCCTTGAGCGGGTCAGCCTTCGCCCCCGGTTTCTCCGGCGCCACGTAGACGGCGACGACGTTCTCGCCGCGCTGGAGCAGCGCCTCCAGCACCGCCTTGCCGAAGGCCTGCTGTCCGTGCACCACGATACGCATTCGCGTTCTCCCCGAACCGTACTTCCGCGCTCCCTCTCCCCGCAGAGCGGGAGAGGGAGTGTGTCACTCCGCCGCCTGCTTCTTCAGCGGCGCCGTCGCGCCGACGGCAGCCAGCTCCCTGATCTCGTCGGCCGAGTAGCCGAGCTCGCGCAGCACCTCGTCGGTGTGCTCGCCCAGAAGCGGCGAGCGCTTG
>DASRDL010000484.1:0-4392 GCA_035652635.1 Hyphomicrobiaceae bacterium
CCATCTCGTCGTCGCGGATGGTGGCAAAGCCGTAGCCCAGCCGCGAGCGCTCGATCAGCCGGGCGATGGTGAGCGCCAGGACCGAGAGTGCCAGCATGATGAGGAACAGGTACTCGATGTAGCCGAGCGAAATGGGCCCGAGCGAGGCCGCGGCCGGGCGGATGACGTAGGCCCCGCGCGAGCCGCCGACGAAGTCCCAGTTGATCATCAGCGTCTGCAGCACCACCGCCATGGCGAGCGTGGCGATGGCGAAGAACACGCCGCGCAGCCGCAGCGTCAGGTAGCCCATGCCGAGACCTACGACGCCGGACACGACGCCCCCCGCCAGCACGAGGAGGGGAACTGGCAGCGGCAGGATCAGGTGCAGCAGGTCGCCGGCCGGGCCCGATACATAGCGGTCGATATTGGCGCCGAGCTTGTGCAGGGCGACGGAGGAGTAGCAGCCGAGGGCAAAGAAGGCGGCGGTGCCGAAGTTCACGTAGCCGCAGTAGCCGCCGAGGATGTTCCACGCGGTGGCCAGCACGATGTACTGCAGCACCACGTAGCCGGCGAAGAACAGATAGTCGTTGTGCAGGGCGAGCACTGCCGCGAATGCAACGACGCCGACGCCCAGCGCGACGAGGAAGAACTGCCAGGACCGCATCCGTCAGCGCCCCAAGATTCCGGCCGGCCTGACAGCCAGCGTCACCAGCAGGAAGCCGAAGGCGACGGCGGGTGCCCACGAGGGCCCGTAGAACGTCGCCGTGAAGCTCTCGACGATGCCGAGCAGCATCGAGGCGATCACCGTGCCGGGCAGGCTGCCCATGCCGCCCAGCACGCAGATGGCGAACACCCGGCCGATGTACTCGCGGCCCACGGACGGCTCCACCGGCTGGATGATGATGAGGAAGGCGCCGGCCAGCGCCGCGGTGGCGATCGATATGCCGAAGGCGATGCGCTTGATGCGAATCGGGTCGGCCGACATCAGCCGCAGCGCCAGCTGATCCTGAGCGACCGCCTTGATGGCGCGGCCGATGAAGGTGCGCGCCAGCAGGAGCTGGAGGCCGAAGACGAGCAGCAGCGAGACCAGGCACGGCACCAGCATGCGCAGCGGGAAATCGACGAAGCCCAATCGCCAGGTCGGGCCGATGTAGGGCGCTTCGACGTAGCGGTAGTCGACGCCGAAGGTCAGGATCAGGCCCACCTCGGTGATGAACAGCAGGCCGAAGAAGAAGGCGAGACCGCGCAGCGCCTCCTGGCCGCGCTTTTCGAAGGAGACATAGTAGACTTGGTAGACGGCGGCGCCCAGGACGTAGAACACCGGCAGCATGAGGACGGCGGCCAGGATCGGGTCGGCGCCCGTCCACGCGTTGACGATATAGGCGATGTAGGAGCCCAGGATGATGAAGGCCGGGTGGGCGATGTTGACCACGTCCAGCATGCCGAAGGAGATGGAGATGCCGACCGTCACGGCGGCATAGAAGCCGCCGAGCAGCACCCCGGCGACGACGGCGTTGACGAGGAGGTCGAAGGGAATGCTCATGCCCCCTCCGGCGAGGTCCGCTGCGGGCTCGGTGGGCTCATCGGCAGGACAGCCCTCTGACGAGCCGGGCGCCGGCAGTGCCGCTCTCGTCGGTCGGCATGGCATTCCCTCCCAATCCGTGCGGGCGCTCGCGGCACGCTTGTTCCAGCAGTTGCCCGGCATTGTGCAGCAAGGCCGCGCCGTTGGCTATCCACCGGCCCAGGGGGCTCCGGGGCCGCGCACGCGCGTTCCCGGCCTCGGTCGCCCTGCCGCTTGCGGCGGCCGGGCAGGTTGCGGGAGGGTGCACTAGTTCCCTCCGCTCCGCCGTCTAGACGGGCGCCTCGGCCTTGGCCTGCTTCTTGAACTTGCGGATGATCATGTCGCGCTTGAGCCGCGACAGGAAGTCGATGATCAGGCGGCCGTTGAGGTGGTCGATCTCATGCTGGACGGCGGTCGCCAGCAGCCCTTCGGCGAGGAGCTCCTGCGGCCTGCCCTCGCGGTCGAGGTAGCGCACGGTGGCGGTCGCCGGCCGCTCGATGTCGATGCGCACGTCGGGGATCGACAGGCAGCCCTCCTCGTGCTCGCGCATCTCGCTGCCGAGGGCCACGATCTCGGGATTGACGAGCACCAGGGGGGTGGGCGGCTCCTCCCCCTTGGCCGTGTCGAGCACGACGAGGCGGCGCAGCACCCCCACCTGCACGGCGGCGAGCCCGACGCCGGGGGCGGCGTACATGGTCTCCAGCATGTCGTCGGCGAGCTTGCGCAGCTCGTCGTCGACGCGCTCGACCGGCGCCGACACCTTGCGCAGGATCGGATCGGGCAGGGTGACGATTTCGAGTTTGGCCATGCCGTTGAGATAAGATGGAGCGGGAACCTGGTCAATTCCGATCCACCGGCAGGGACCCGTCGGCCCCGTGCAGCGGCAACCCGGCTCGAGACGCCACCGCAGGGTGCGCGCAGCCCCGCCGATCGTGCTACACTGCTCGAGCAGATGACACGCCGCCGGAAGAAACTTATGCCGCCTGTAGCCCCGCCGTTCATTCTGGGCTGGGAGGAGTGGGTTGCCCTGCCCGAGCTCGGCCTGCCGGCCATCAAGGCCAAGGTCGACACAGGAGCGCGCACCTCGGCACTCCACGCCTTCTTCGTCGAGCGCCTCGACGGCGGGCGCCGACCGATGGTCCGCTTCGGCGTGCACCCGATCCCCCGGCGGGCCGACATCGCCATCGTCTGTACGGCACCGGTGGTCGACGAGCGCCACGTGACGAGTTCCAACGGCGAGCGCGAGAACCGCCTCGTCATCTCCACCCCCATCCGCATCGGCGAGCGCGAGTGGCCGATCGAGGTGACGCTCACCAACCGCGATGCCATGTCCTACCGCATGCTGCTCGGCCGCCAGGCCATCGGCGAGGGCATCCTGGTCGATCCGGCCGCCTCCTTCCGCCAGCCGCGCCTGCGCTACAAGCTCTACGAGGGCGCGGCCTGAGGCCGGCCGGGAAGCGCCCCTACTTGCGGCCCGCGTCGGCACTGCCGGGGCGCCAGGTGCGGGGCGAGAGGTGTCGCGCGCTTCCTGACCGGCGAGGTGCTGCCGTTCTTTGCGCCGTTCAAGGAGGTGGGGCGCAGCGTCACCGTCACGCGCACCGCCGACGCGCCGGGCTTTGCCTTCTACATGTACATGGTGTCGAAGACGGACGAGTTTCGCCCGTTCGTGATCTACGTGATCGAGGAAGGCGGGGCGAAGGTGGTGGCCAACGTCCTGGTCGATCGCTTCGTGGAGGGCCGCCATTGCCGGCGCGTGGCGGCAGGGTGGAAGTGTCCCGATTTCGGCTGAGGGTCGAAAGTGTCGGCGACACCCGGACGGGCCGGGAGCCCACCAGGCGCCGCGTGGACAGCCCTCGGCCCCGGTGCCAAGATGCACCGGCAAAACTCCTGGGAGGACCTCGCCATGCTGACGCTCTACTATGCGCCCGGTGCCTGCTCGCTGGCGGCGCACATCGTGCTCGAGGAGAGCGGCGAGAAGTACGAGGCACGCCGCGTCGATTTCTCCAAGGCCGAGCAGCGCTCGGAGGCCTACCTGAAGATCAATCCGCAGGGGCGGGTGCCGGCGCTCGTCCTCGACAGCGGCGAGCCGCTCGCCGAGAACACGGCCATCCTGCCCTATCTCGGCAAGCGCTTCGGGCTGTGGCCCAAGGACCCGATCGCCGAGGCGCGCGCGCTTTCGCTCATCGGCTTCTTCGCGGCCAGCGTGCACCCAGCCCATGCCCATATCTCGCGGCCGGAGCGCTACGCCAGCGACAAGTCCTATTTCCCCGACATCCAGGCGCAGGGCCGCAAGACCTTCCATCTCTACCTGCAGCAGCTCGACCAGCGGCTGGCCGGCCGGGACTGGTTCTCGGACGCCTACTCGGTGCTCGACCCCTATGCCTTCACCTTCTACACCTGGGGTGTGCGCCGCGAGCTGCCGATGCCCGATCTCAAGAACTACACCGCCTTCAAGGACCGGATGATGCAGCGCCCCGCCGTGCGCCGCGTGGTGGAGGACGAGAAGGTAAAGGTTTAAGGCCGTAGGGTGCAAAAGCGAAGCGCATTGCACCGATCTGTGGGGGCATCGGCGCATTGCGGCTGACGCCTTATGCGCCCTACGGGGTTACGAGGCGGGCACGGCCAGGCGGATGTGCAGCTCGCGGAGCTGTTTTGGGGTGACCTCGCTGGGCGCCCCCATCAGCAGGTCCTGCGCCTGCTGGTTCATCGGGAACATGATGACGTCGCGCAGGTTGGTGGCGCCGGCCAGCAGCATGACGATGCGGTCGATGCCGGGCGCGATGCCGCCGTGCGGCGGCGCCCCGTACTGCAATGCCTTCAGCATGCCGCCGAACTTGGATTCGAGCACCTCG
>DASRDL010000485.1:0-12110 GCA_035652635.1 Hyphomicrobiaceae bacterium
AGCGGCGAGGAGGAGATGGAATAGAGCCGCGGCTGCAGCGGCTCGAGGCACTCCAGGAACGCCTCCGGGTCCGGGTGGACGGGCGCGAACTTCTCCAGCGCCGCCAGCACGTCGAGGCTCGCCGCGTCGCCGTCGGGGTCCCGGCCCTGGGCCAGGGCCTTTGCCTTCTGCCGCCGCTCGCCGCCGACCAGCAGGCTGATGAGCTCGAACAGCGCGTCCGGTGCCGGCGACAGCGCATAGTCCTCGATGAGGGCGTCGCGGATCGGCTTGCCGGCAACGAGAAAGTCGGGCGGAGCGCGCAGCGCCACGCGGATGGCTTCCGCCAGCGCCTGATCGTTCCTGGGGTAGAGGCCGAAGCTGTCGCCGGGGACATAGCTGAGCCCGCTGCCGGCGATGTCGAACACGACGTGCCGCGTGTCTTTCTCCGAGCGCTCGCCGTTCAGCCGCTTGGCCATGCAGAACACGGCTTCGACCGGGCAATCGCGCGTGCCTGGCACTGGCGCCTCGGTCCTCTCCGAAGCGGGCGGGGGAACGGCCACTGCAGCCGTCCCGCCCTGCGCCTCCTCCAGCAGCTGCTTGAGCATCCGGCTCGTTTCCTTGCCGCCCGGCGCGCACAAATTGAGTTTCGCCTCCGTGCCGTCGGCGATGGCCTTGGAGTAGGTCTCGCACAGGTAGCCGCACTGGCCGCAGTCCTGCTGCGCCATCGCCGCGAACAGACGGCGCGCGAGCGGCTTGCCTGCGCTCAGCCGCATGCGCTCGGCGATCGGCATGGCGGCATCGTGCCAGGGGGCGTCGTCCTCGACGGCGGAGGCGGCATGGGCGGCTGCACCGCTGAGCGCACCGGCCGGGGCCGCTGCCGGCGCCACGTCGAGCGACAGGAGCCCGGCGAAGAAGCCGTTGAGCCAGGCGCGCTGCTCCTCCGAGAACGGCGCCGTCTCGGGGATCATGGAGGTTGCGCGCGCCGCGCGCGCTCCCTCTCCGCGCTCTTCGGCGGGGAAAGGGTCAGGGTGAGGCGCGGAGGCTTCCACCGACGTTGGAGCGTGCGGCTGCCCCTCACCCCTGCCCTCTCCTCGCTTGCGGGGAGAGGGAGCAATGGTCGCGGCAACCGTCATGCCGCAGCCCCCCCGGCAATGCCCTCGATCATGGCCCGGAGCGCCTCCACCTCGTGCCGGCGCGTGAAGGCGAGGAACGTCTCGTTGCCCCGCCGGTGCGCCAGGTAGGCCGCGAGGATGCGCGCGACGAGCCGCGGGCAGGCCTCCGCCTTGACGTCGCGATAGAGCTCGCGGCCGATGCCGGCGTCGGCGCCGAAGCCGCCGCCGACGTAGACGTGGAAGCCTTCCACCGTGTCCTCGCCGGCGGCATCGATCGCGACGCGGGCCGCGAGCAGGCCGATGTCGCCGATGTAGTGCTGCGCGCAGGAGTTGGGGCAACCCGTCAGGTGGATGTTCACCGGGCTGTCGAGGGCGACGCGCGGCTCCACCCAGTCGGCGATTGCCATCGCCGTGCCCTTGGTGTCGGCGAGCGCGAACTTGCACCCGGTATTGCCGGTGCAGGCGACGAGGCCGGCGCGGATCGAGGTGGCGCGCGAGGTGAGGCCGATCTTGCGCAGGCATTCCTCGACGAGCCCGGCGTCGGCCTCGGCGATGCCGGAGAGGATCAGGTTCTGCCAGACGGTGAGGCGGATGTCGCCGTCGCCGAGCTCGGCGGCGATACGGGAAAGGCCGCGCATCTGCCCGCACGTCATGCGGCCGACGGGCAGCACCACGCCGGCCCACACCCTGCCCTTCTGCTTCTGGGCCTGAATGCCGATGTGGGCCCGGCGATCCTGGCGATTGGGTGTCGACACCCGGTCGGCGGAAAGACGCACCAGGGGACGGCCCAGCTTCTTTTCGACCTCGGCGAGGAATTTGTCGTGGCCCCAGGCGTCGAGCAGGTACTTGAGGCGCGCCTTCTTGCGGTCGGTGCGGTCGCCGTGATCGATGAACACGCGCACGATGGCGTCGGCCACCGCCACCGCATCCTCCGGCTTCACATAGACGCCCGAGCAGGTGGCGAAGTCCCGGTGCCCGGTGATGCCGCCGATGCCGAGGCGGAACCACACGCCCGCGTCCGCGCCGGCGCCCTCGGCCACGGCGACGGCGGTGAAGCCGATGTCGTTGGTGTCCTCCAGCACGGGGACGGCACCGCCGCCGTCGAAGCCGACATTGAACTTGCGCGGCAGGCCGCAGAGGGAACGGTCGTTGAGGATGTGGTGGTGCCAGGCCCGCGCATAGGGACGGGTGTCGATCAGCTCCTGCGGGTCGATGCCGGCCGTAGGCGAGCCGGTGACGTTGCGGATGTTGTCGGCGCCCGTCCCTTTGGTGGCGATGCCGAGCTCGGCCAACCCCTCGATCAGGGGGACGGCGTGCTGCGGCATCACTTCGCGGATCTGCAGGTTGGCGCGCGTGGTCACGTGCGCGTAGCCGCCGCCGTGCCGCTCGGCGAGGTCGGCTATGCCGGCGAGCTGCCAATGGCTGAGGATGCCGTTGGGAATGCGCAGCCGGCACATATAGGCGTTCTGTGCCGGTGCCACGTAGAAGAGGCCGTGGAAGCGCCAACGGAAATTGTCGATGCCTTTGGGGAACTGGCCGGCGGCGCTCTCCGCCTTGAGGCGAGCGTAGGCATCGAGGGGGTGCTCGTCGCGCTTGGCCTTCTCCTCGGGCGACAGCTTCTTGCCCGCCGCCTCGAAGCGGGCCATGGCGGCGAGGTGATCCCGGTCGGGGCCGGAGGGCGCGGCTTGGGCGCCACCTCCTTCGGCGCCCAGCGGCTTGAGGCCCTGGGAGGCGCGGCGCGCCTGCACGCCGGCCACGAAGCCTTCGAGATAGCGGCGCTGCTCCTCGGTGAAATCCTGTGCGCTCATGGCTCAGGCGGCCTCCGCGAGCGCCTGGCCGAAGGCGACGAGCGGGCGCATGGCCCCGAGGGGGGGCCGGCGGCGCACCAGCTCGCGGTACCACAGGGCATCCGACGTATCGCCGATCAGCACCGCGCCGCACAGGCGGTCCCCCCGCAGCACCAGCTTGCGATAGACGCCGGCCTCGCCGTCCTCCAGCACCAGCGTCTCGGCGCCGACGCCCTCGAAGTCGCCGATCGAGAACACCGGGATGCCGGAGACCTTGAGGCTGGTCGCCGGGAGCGAGCCCTCATAGCGCGCCTCTTGCCCGGCGAGGCGCAGCGCGAGGACCCTGGCCTGCTCGTGGACCGGCTCCACCAGCCCGTAGCAGGTGCTGCGATGCTCCGCGCACTCGCCGATCGCGAAGATGGAGGCGCAACTCGTCCCGAGGCCGTCATCGACGAGAATGCCGCGACCGATCGCGAGGCCGGCGGCGCGCGCCAGCGCGGTCTCGGGCCGCACGCCCGCCGTCATCACCACGAGGTCCGCCGGCAAGGCCCGCCCGTCCTTGAGGATGACGCGCTCCGCGCGCCCCGCGCCCTCGATCGCCGCGGTCTCGGCCTCCAGCATCACGGCGATGCCTTGCCGCGCGAGGGCGGATTTGAGGACGGCAGCAGCCGGCGCATCGAGCTGGCGCTCCATCAGTCGCGGCATCAGGTGCACGAGCGTGACGGCCAGCCCGCGCCGTGCCAGGCCGCAGGCGGCCTCGATGCCGAGCAGGCCGCCGCCGATCACGACGGCGTCGCCTCCGGGCGCGGTCGCGCGCAGCAGGTCGGCGTCGGCGAGGTCGCGGAAGGCAGCGACGCCCGGCAGCTGTGCGCCGGGGATGGGCAGGCGGACGGCGTTGGAGCCCGTCGCGAGAACGAGTCTGTCGTAGGCGAGCCGCTCGCCGTGGCCCAGCTCGACCCTGCAGGCGGCGGCGTCGATCGCGACGGCCGTGTGGCGGCACATGACCTCGACACCGTGCTCGGCGTACCAGGACGGAGGCCGCAGCTCGAGGTCGACCGCCTCGGCATCGCCGGCGAGGAGGCTCGACAGCAGAACGCGATTGTAGGGGGGATGCGGCTCCTTGCCGACGAGCGTGACGTCATAGCGGTCCGGCGCGAGCCCTACCAGCTCCTCCACCAGCCGGCAGGCCGCCATGCCGCCGCCGACCACGACCAGTCGCTCGCGCCGCAGGCTTGCGAGGCGTGCCCGGGCCATCGGCCTACTCCGCCGCTTGCAGCGCCGGCGTCCGATGGCGTGCGTACAGGAATTCGATCACGCGCTGGCGCGCCTTGATGTAGGCTGGGTCCGCCGCCAGCTCGAGGCGGCGGCGCGGCCGCGCCAGCGGCACGGTGAGCACCTCGCCGACCTGTGCCGCCGGTCCGTTGGTCATCATCACGATGCGGTCGGAAAGCAGCACCGCCTCGTCGACGTCGTGCGTGATCATCAGCACGGTGTTCTGCAGCTGGGCGTGGATCGCCATCACCGAGTCCTGCAGGTGGGCGCGCGTGAGGGCATCGAGCGCGCCGAACGGCTCATCGAGCAGCAGCACCTTCGGCTCCATGGCGAGCGCGCGCGCGAGCCCGACACGCTGCTTCATGCCGCCCGAGATCTCCATCGGCCGCTTGTCCTTGGCGTGCGCCATCTGCACGAGCTCCAGATTGTGCATGGTCCAGGCGTGCCGCTCGGCGCGCGATCGGGTGGCGGAAAACACCTTGTCGACGGCAAGGCGCACGTTGTCGTAGGCCGTCAGCCACGGCAGCAGCGAGTGGTTCTGGAACACCACGGCCCGGTCGGGGCCCGGATCGTTCACCTCCTTGTTTTCGAGCAGCACCGCGCCCGCCGTCACCGGCGTCAGGCCGGCGACGATGTTGAGCAGCGTGGACTTGCCGCAACCCGAGTGGCCGATGATGGAGACGTACTCGCCCTTGTCGATTGCGACCGTGATGTCGCGCAGCACCTCCGTCCGACGGGTGCCGCGGAAGAAGGTCTTGCCGACGTGGTCGATCTTCAAATAGCTCACGGGCCGGACTCCCTCAGCTGGTGGCCGTGCCGCGCGTGACGACGGTGGCGATCAGGGCCACCAGGCGGTCGAGCAGGAAGCCGATGGCGCCGATGTAGACCAGCGCCACCACGATGTCGGGAATGCGCGAGGAGTTCCACGCGTCCCAGATGAAGAAGCCTATGCCCACGCCGCCGGTGAGCATCTCCGCCGCCACGATGGCGAGCCAGGAGAGGCCGATGCCGATCCTGAGCCCCGTGAAGATGTAGGGCGCCGCCGACGGGATCATGATCTTGGCGAAGAACTCGACGTGGTTGAGCCGCAGCACGGAAGCCACGTTGCGGTAGTCCTGCGGGATGTTGCGGATGCCGACCGCCGTGTTGATGATGATCGGCCACACCGAGGTGATGAAGATCACGAAGATGGCCGAGGGCTGGCTGTCGCGAAAGGCGGCGAGCGAGATCGGCAGCCAGGCGAGCGGCGAGATGGTGCGCAGCACCTGGAAGATCGGGTCGAGCCCGCGCATGGCCCACACCGACTGGCCGATGATGGTGCCGAGCATGATGCCGATGACCCCGGCGAGGCCGTAGCCGATGGCGACGCGCTGCAGCGAGGTCAGCACGCGCCACCCGAGGCCGATGTCCTGCGGGCCGGCGACGAAGAACGGATCGACGATGAGGTCGCGCGCCTCGCTCCAGATCTTGGTCGGCGCCGGCAGCGTAGCGCCCGGCCGGTTGCACAGCATCTCCCAGACGAGGAGGATCAGCGCCAGGGTCAGGAACGGCGGGATAACGCGCGAGGCTACCGTCGAGAGCGCCGGAACGATGCGTGCCGAAAGCGCGGATCGCGGCGTCCCGAGCTTCACGACCTGCGCGGAGGCGGCGCGAACCGGAACCGCGACCGCCGCCTCGGCCTCGAGCATGGGGAGGGTCATGCGAGAGTCTCCTGGCCGGCCTCGGGCCGGCACGGTTCACACGGTGCCGCGCTTGATGGAGAGCGACTTGAGATAGGCGGAGGGATCGTCCGGATCGAACACCTTGCCGTCGAAGAACGTCTCCTTGCCGCGCGATGGCGAGGCGGGAATATCGCCGGCCGGCACCGACAGCTGCTTGGCCGCCTCGCGCCAGAGGTCCTCGCGGTTGACCTTGTCGACCAGGGCCTTGATGTCGGTGGTGGGCTCGAATTTGCCCCAGCGGATGTCCTCGGTGATGAACCAGGCGTCGTGGCTCTTGAAGGGGTAGGAGGCGTGCTCCTGCCAGAACTTCATGTACTGCCTGGAGCCCTTCTCGACCCGGCCGTTGCCGTAGTCGATGTTGCCCTTGAGGCGGCCGATCATGTCGTTGACGGGTACGTTGAACCACTGGCGCTTGCCGGTGATGGCGGCGAGCTCGTCCTTGTTCTCCATCCTGTCGCACCACTGCTGGGCCTCGATGACGGCCATGAGGAGCGCGCGCGTCGCCTTGGGGTGCTTGTCGACCCAGGCCGCACGCATGCCCAGCGCCTTCTCGGGATGCCTGGGCCAGATCTCGCCGGTGGTGCAGGCGGTATAGCCGATGCCCTGGTTGACCAGCTGCTCGTGCCACGGATCGCCGACGCAGAAGGCGTCCATGTTGCCGACCTTCATGTTCGCCACCATCTGCGGCGGCGGCACGGTGATGAGCGAGACGTCCTTGTCCGGATCGATGCCGCCGGCGGCGAGCCAGTAGCGTATCCATACATCGTGCGTGCCGCCCGGGAAGGTCATGGCGACCTTCACCTCCTTGCCGGCGGCCTTCTTCGCCGCCCAGACCGCCTTCAGCGGAGACGCATCCGTGCCGATCTTGAGATCCTTGAACTCGTTGGCGACGGAGATCGCCTGCGCATCGAGATTGAGGCGCAGGAGCAGGTACATGGGCGTCGGCACGTTGTTCTGTGTCACCTTGCCGGTGGAGATCAGATACGGCATCGGCGAAAGGATGTGCGCGCCGTCGATGCCGTTGTTCTCCGAGCCGAGCGTGATGTTGTCGCGCGTGGCGCCCCACGAGGCCTGCTTGGCGACCTCGACATCGGGCATGCCGTGCTTGGCGAAGAAACCTTTCTCCTTGGCGATGACGAGGGCCGACGCGTCGGTGAGGGCGATGTAGCCCAGGATCGCCTTGCTCACCTCGGGCCCGCCAGCCGATTGGGCAAAGGCGCCGGCGGGGAACGCCGCCCTGACCGCCGACATGAGCGCAGCGGTGGCCGCCGCGGCCGAGGCGGACTGCATCAGATCGCGCCGGCTGATGGGCGCTGGCCCGGCCTTCACCTTCTCCGTCACGCTTCTGCTCATGAGGCTTCGCTTCCCTCTTCTGTTGCGAACACGACCGGCGGTGGGCGGGTGCATGCGACCGTGTGCGGCTGCCCTCGCGCCTGCGCCAAAACAAAAACGCCGTTGCCCAAGGCGCGCTCGAGCGCGGACTTCCCCTGGGTCAGCGGCGTTGCCTGAGGTCCGGCGTTGGACCTGAAGCGCCCAACGGTGGCGCCTCCTCGCAGAGAACGATTACAAGGTTCGTGCCAACCGTCTTCCCGCGTGAAAAGCCCAGGCATTCAATCGCTTGGGGGCGGATGCGGGAAACCGTCCGCACAGCGGCACTGCCCATCGTTGCCGCAGGTTGCGGAAAGCGTGTGCAGCGCAGCGCGAGCGAGCGACGTCAACCGCGGATGCGCTTGATGGGCCAGTACGCGAGGTATCGCGCAATGTCGGAGGGGTCGAACAGCGGCCCGGTGACGGCGCCGATCCCGTCGGCAGGCTCGACCGGTGGCGCCTCCATCTCGCCGGGCAGGGCCGCATCGTAGAGGTCCGGCCGCACGACGCCTTCGGCTGCCGCCAGCAGCTCCGCCGACAGCGGCGCCTGGCCCCATCGCACCATCTGCGCGTAGAGCCAGGCGGCTTGGCGCGCGTCGGGACGCGCAACGCGTTGACGGCCGACCAGCAGATAGCGCGGATCGATGCGCACGGTGCCGTCGGGCGCCACCTTCATGCGGCCGTCGAGCGTGCGCCGGATCACCTCGGCGGCGACATCGGGCCGGTTCGGGACGGCCAGGATGCCGGCGACATCGATGCGGTTGGGAGCGGCGAGGATGGCGGCCACCTCCTCGCGGTTGGCCTCGTCCTCGATGAAGGCCGCGGCCCTGCGATGGGCGCGCACGAGGCGCAACAGCACGTCCGGGTTCTCTTCGGCCCAGCGGGCGCGCACCGCCAGAAGCTTCTCCATGGCCCGCTCGAGAATCTCGCACACGAAATGCAGGATCACGCCGACGCCGAGGTCGACCGCCACCGAGTTCCACGGCGCACCGACGCAGAAGCCGTCGACATGGCCGCTGGCGAGGCTGTCGACCATGTAGGGCGGGGGCAGAACGACCAGGCGCACGTCCTCGTCGGGGTCGACGCCCCCGGCCGCCATCCAGAAGCGGATATGGTAGTTGTGGGTGGAGAAGGGGAACGTCATGCCGAGAGTCAGCGGCTCCTCGCCCTCGGCCTTGCGGCGCTCCACCACGCGCTTCAGCGCGCGCGCCGATACCATCGGATCGACAAGATCGCCGTCGGCCTCGGCCGCGATGGCGGCGTGAAGCGCGGGGCTCACGGTGATGGCGTTGCCGTTCAGCCCAAGGCCGAACGGGGCCACGATCGGCACCTTGACGTGGCCGATGCCGAGGCTCGAGGCGATCGCAATCGGCGCGATCAGGTGTGCGGCATCGAACAGCCCGATATTGAGCTTGTCACGCACGTTCGACCACGACACCTCGCGTACGAGCTCGATGTCCAGTCCCTCGGCGGCTGCAAAGCCGCGGTCGGCGGCCACGATCAGCGCCGCGGCGTCGGCGAGCGGTATGAAGCCGATCCTGAGCCTGACGTTCCGTCCCGTCACTTGAAAAGCTCCGCTGCGGTGATCACCGACTGTGCGACCTCGGCGATCTTGCGCTTCTCGTTCATGGCGGTCGTGCGCAGCAAGGCGTAGGCTTCCTCCTCGGACAGGTTCTTGGCCTTCATGATGATGCCCTTGGCGCGGTCGATCACTTTGCGCTCCTGCAGGGCGCTCTTGGCGCGGTCGAGCTCGTCCTGCAGGCGCGAGAACGCCGTGAAACGCGAGATGCACAGATCGAGGATGTGCCTGACGCGCTCCTTCTTGAGGCCGTCGACGATGTAGGCCGAGACGCCGGCGTCGATGGCGGCGGCGATGGTGCTGCGGTCGGACTGATCGACGAACATGGCGATCGGCCGGCGCACGATGCGCGACACTTGGAACATCTGCTCGAGGACGTCGCGGCTGGGGTTTTCCAGATCGATGAGGATGACGTCCGGATCGATGCGATAGACCTGATCGAGGAGGCCGGTGGTGTTCTCCAGCACCACCACGTTGAGAAATCCGGCCTCGCGCAGCCCGGCCTCCAGGATGGCGCGACGAATGGGGGCTTCGTCGATCACCAGGATCTTCAGCGACGCATCTGGGGTGGGTCGGCAGGCGCTGGGCATGGCTGATTGTGCTATGCACACAAATATTACCGCGGCGCAATAAGCAACGCGCGCCTGCGGCTTTAGGCGCCGTGCATTCAGGGAACGGACGGCCTCGGCGCGCTGCCTCGAGAACCGGCAGGGTGTGCACACCCAAAAGGCAGAGCGCCGCAGCGACCGCGCACAGCACACCGCTGCCGATGAAGGCGACGGCCGCCTCGCGCCGGCCTGCCGCGGACCCGACGGGCGATCAGCGGCTGTGGGTGGCAAGGATGCGCAAGGCAAAGGCGCCGAACACGCCGGCAAACAGCCAGTCGATGGCGCGCAGCAGGCGCGGCCGCGCGGCAAGGGCGGCCACGACGCGAGACGCGCCCAGAATCAGCAGCACGCCCATCGGGAAGGTGAAGGCGACGAAGTAGACGCCTAGGAAGAGCAGCCGGGCGGCGGCGTGCGGGTCGTCGGCGGCGACGAACTGGGGCAGGAAGGTGACGAAGAACAGCACCACCTTGGGGTTCGTCAGGTTGACGGTCAGGCCCAGCGCCAGTGTGGGCCAGAACGCGGCACGCTGGAACGTCCCGGCGCGCACATTGAGCGAGGAGCCGTGGCGCACGGCGTCGACGGCGAGCCACAACAGGTACGCGGCGCCGACGATCTTGAGGGCGAGAAAGGCCGCCGGCGAGGCGGCGATCAGCGCCGACAGGCCGAAGGCCGCCAGCAGCGAATGCACGATGCAGCCGAGCGAGGCGCCGGTGAAGGCGGCAATCCCGGCGTTGCGCCCACCCGCGACCGTCTTGGCCAGAAACAGGCTCATGTCGGGCCCCGGCGTGATGAACAGCACGACGCAGGCGAGCGAGTAGGCGAGGAGCACGGAGGCATCCGGCAGCAACGCAGCCACGATGGCCCTCTTACTCAGTGCAGGGTGGCGATGAGACTCTCGAACACGCGGCGCCCGTCGGTGCCGCCGAGCATCGGCTCGAACAGGCGCTCGGGGTGCGGCATCATGCCGAGGATGCGGCGGGTCGGATCGCAGATGCCGGCGATGTTGCGCTGGGCGCCGTTGGGATTGGCGGCCTCGGTCGGGTTTCCCTGCTCGTCGACGTAGCGGAACACCACGCGGCCCTCGCCCTCGAGCGCCTCGAGCGTGGCGGGGTCGGCAAAATAGTTGCCGTCGCCGTGGGCGACGGGGATCCGGATCACCTCGCCCTTGGCAAAGCGGCTCGTGAACAGCGTGTCGGGCTGCTCCACCTTCAGTATCACGTCGCGGCAAACGAACTTGAGCGAGGCGTTGCGCATGAGCACGCCCGGCAGCAGCCCCGTCTCCGTCAGCACCTGGAAGCCGTTGCAGATGCCGAGCACCGGTGTTCCTGCCTTGGCCTTGGCCACCACGTCGCGCATCACCGGCGAGTGGGCGGCCATGGCGCCACAGCGCAGGTAGTCGCCGTAGGCGAAGCCGCCGGGCAGAACGATGAGGTCGCAAGGGGCCGGCACCGCCGTATCGGCGTGCCAGACCATGCGCACCGGGCGGCCGCAGACCGCTTCCAGCGCAACCTTCACGTCACGGTCGCAATTGGAGCCGGGAAAGACGACGACGGCGGCGTTCATGGAGTCCTCTTGCTCTCGGGCAGGGGACGGAAACTGGCGAAGAAGGCCTCGACCTCCTCCTTGCGGTGCTCGAAGTCGTCCACCGGCGCACGCGCCATCAGACGGTAGCGCACGCCCGGAGTGAGAACGTATTGCACGGTCGCGCGCCGCTCCCCGAGCGCCAGGAACCTGATCTCGGGGCAGGTGACGCTCGCCGTGTACACGACTCGCGCCGCTTCGAGAACCTGCCTGGTATCCTCGACCTTGACGCGGGCCGGGTCCGGGTCGCCGCAGACGAACTCGGGCAGCTCGGCCTTGAACTGGGCCTGCGTGTAGTGGCGCGCGAGCTCCTCGGCCTCTTTTCCGCCCTCGTCGGGCACCGGCTCGGTGCTCACCTCGAGGATGAGGGAGGCCGCGGCGCTCGCCTCCTTGCTCTTCTCTGCGTCGAGATCCGCAGAGCAGACGGCATCGAGCGTGCCCGGACCCTGCTCATGGCGGCATTCGGCCGGCACTGCCACGCTGAAGCGCAGGTCCTCGCTTTCGTAGACCTTGGTCTCGGCGGCAGCGGCGATGATGGCGAGCCATGCACCGGCAACTGCAGGCACGAGCGCGGCCCAGGCGGCGAAGCCGGGCCAGCGCGCCCGGCTCAGCGCTCGAGCTCGTAGGCGTAGTTCTCGATCACTGTGTTGGCGAGAAGCTCTTTGCATATCCTCTCAACCTGCTCGCGGGCCCTGTGCTCGTCGCCTTCGGCCAAATCGACCTCGATGTACTTGCCCTGTCGGACGTCGTTGACGCCGACGAAACCCAGACTCGCCAGGGCATGCTGAATAGCCTTGCCCTGGGGATCGAGAACGCCGGTCTTGAGCGTGACCCGGATGCGCGCCTTCATCGTATCAGACAGGGAGTAGGGAACAGGGATCAGGGAATAGCCGGTACTGCGCCCCGGGGCTATCCCCCATTCCCCGCGCCCTGTTTCCCCTTCCCCTTCTCAGTTCGGCTTGGAGCTGACCAGCACGGGCCCCGTGCCTTTCGGCCGCGGGTTCTCGGCCAGCACGCCGAGACGGCGCGCGACCTCCTGATAGGCCTCGAGCACGCCGCCCATGTCGCGGCGGAAGCGGTCCTTGTCGAGCTTGTCGGAGGTG
>DASRDL010000486.1:0-3575 GCA_035652635.1 Hyphomicrobiaceae bacterium
GGGCTCTCCATGCTGCTCTACGTCGCCTGGCCGGCACCCCTCGTGGATGCCGCCGACGCGGCCGCCCGCACTCTGTTCTAGGACCACGGAGTTGCCCGACAGGTCGCCGCAACCGACAGCCTTCCGCAGCGTCGTCCTCGAGGAAGCCGGCTCCACCAACACGGAGGCGTTCAAGCTGGCGGCGGCCGGCGAGCCGGGACCGTTGTGGATCATGGCGCGGCGCCAGACCCAGGGGCGCGGCCGCTCGGGCCGCCGCTGGGCGTCGGAACCCGGCAACCTCTACGCCAGCCTGCTCGCAAGAATGGCCTGCCCGCAGTCGGTCGTGCACCAGCTCTCTCTGCTGGCCGGCGTGGCCGCCATCGAGGCGATCGGGGCGGCGGCGGGCGGTCCTGTGGCGGGGCTCAGGCTCAAGTGGCCCAACGACGTCTTGATCGGCGAGGCCAAGTGTGCGGGCATATTGCCCGAGAGCCAGATCGGGGCGGCGGGCTCGGAGGTGGTCATCGTGATCGGCATCGGCATCAACCTGGCTTCGCATCCGGAGGGGCTCGGGCGCGCGGCAACCCATCTCGCCGCTCACGGCATAGTGGTGACGCCCGAGGCCATGCTGGCGCACCTCGCCGGGGCCATGGAGGGATGGCTCGGCAGCTGGCAGTGCGGAGCCGGCTTTGCGCGCGTGCGCGCGGCCTGGCTCGAGCGCGGCAGCTCCATCGGCGAGAGCCTCACCGTCGACACGGGCAGGGAGCGCATCGCCGGCACTTTCCTCGACCTCGACGACGGTGGCGCCCTCATCTTGCAGGATGGCCATGGCCGGCGCCGCAAGCTCACCTTCGGCGACGTGACCCTCGCCAACGGGTCACCAGGGAACCCCCGCTGATGGCGCGGCAAGGCGCACCGCGGCGCGGCCCTGGACCGACCGAGCTGGTCTTCATGGCGCTCGGCGGCATCGGGGAGATCGGCATGAACTGCTATCTCTACGGGCTCGGGCCCCCCGATGCGCGCCAGTGGCTGATGATCGACCTCGGCATCACCTTCCCCGAGGGCGAGAACGATCCCGGCATCGACGTCATCCTGCCCGACCTGCGCTTCATCGAGGAGGAGCGCGGGAGCCTCGCCGGCCTCGTCCTCACCCACGCGCACGAGGACCATCTGGGCGCCGTCATCGAGCTGTGGCCGCGGCTCAGGGTGCCGATCTATGCAACGCCCTTCACCGCGGCGATGCTCACCTCCAAGCTCGCCGAGCACGGCCGCGGCCTGCAGCTGCCGATCAACGAGGTGCCGCGCAACGGGCGCTTCGACGTGGGGCCGTTCGGGCTCGAGCTGATCGAGGTGGCGCACTCGATCCCCGAGTCCAATGCCGTCGCCATCCACACCGAGCTCGGTGTGGTGCTGCACACGGGCGACTGGAAGCTCGAGTCCCACCCCGTGCTCGGCCCGCCCACCGATCCGACGCGGTTCATGCAACTCGGCGACGCCGGCGTGCTGGCGATGGTGTGCGACTCCACCAATGCCCTGCGCGAAGGGCGCTCGCCCTCGGAGCTCGACGTGGCCAAGTCCCTGGCCGGCATCATCAAGAGGGCGAAGCGGCGCGTGGCCGTGACCATCTTCGCCTCCAACGTGGCGCGCATCAAAGCAGTGGCCGACGCGGCTCGGGCCGCCGGGCGCCACCTCGTCGTCGCGGGCCGCGCCATGCACCGCATCATCGGCGTGGCCATGGAGACGGGCTACCTGCCGGCGGGGTTCAAGTATCACGACCAGCAGCACTTCTCCTACCTCGAGCCGCACGAGGTGGTGCTGCTGTGCACCGGCAGTCAGGGTGAGGCGCGGGCGGCGCTGGCGCGCATCGCCGAGGACCAGCACCCGGATGTGGAGCTCGGCGACGGCGACCTCGTCATCTTCTCCTCGCGCACCATCCCCGGCAACGAGCGCACCGTGGGGCGCATGCAGAACCGGCTGGTGGATCTCGGCTGCGAGATCGTCACCGATACCGACGCGCTTGTGCACGTCACCGGCCATCCGCGCCGCGAGGAGATCAAGGAGATGTACGGCTGGGTGAAGCCCCGCATCGCCATCCCCATGCACGGCGAGGCCAGGCACCTGGCGGCGCACGCCGAGCTCGCGCGCGCCGCCGGCGTGAAGGAAGTGCTCGACGTGCGCAACGGCGACATGGTGCGCCTGGCGCCCGGGAATGCCGAGGTGATCGACGAGGCGCCGGTGGGGCGGCTGTTCCGCGACGGCAGCCTGCTGGTGCCGAGCGAGGACGGTCCGGTGCGCGAGCGCCGGGCGCTGGCCTTCGCCGGCGTGGTCATCGTCGCCCTGCTGCGGTCGGGGCGCGGCGAGATCGGGGCCGATGTCGAGATCGCCCTCGACGGCGTGCCGGCCGCCGATGCCGAAGGGCGGCCGATGACGGAAATCGTGCGCGATGCGGTGGAGGGCACCATCGCCAGCATTCCCCGCGATCGCCGCCGCGACGGCGAGCTGGTGCGCGAGGCCGTGCGCCGCGCCGTGCGCTCGGCGGTGGAGGACGCCTGGGGCAAGCGCCCCATCGCCAAGGTGCTGCTGGTGCAGGCGGGACGGTGAGGATTCCTTTCTCCCCCACTCTTCAGTGGGGAGAGGGTTAGGGTGAGGGGCAGAAGCAAGGGCCTTCCGTGTCCGGGGCTGCCCCTCACCCCGACCCTCTCCCCGCAAGCGGGGAGAGGAAGATGTGCTCCCGCTCGCGATTTTCCGGCACGGCGCTATGATGATCTCGAAGGAACGGACCCAATGATCGGACGCCTCAATCACGTCGCCATCGCCGTGCCTCGGCTCGGCCCCGCCGTGGCGCAGTATCGCGGCACGCTGGGTGCCGAGGTGTCGGAAGCCGTGCCGCAGCCCGATCACGGGGTCACCGTCGTGTTCGTGACCCTCCCCAATACCAAGATCGAGCTCTTGGAGCCGCTGGGGGAGGAATCGCCCATCGCCGCCTTCCTGGAGCGCAATCCGTCGGGCGGCATCCATCATCTGTGCTACGAGGTGGCCGACATCGTCGCCGCGCGCGACCGGTTGAGGGCGGCCGGCGCACGGGTGCTGGGCGACGGCGAGCCCAAGACCGGCGCTCACGGCAAGCCCGTGCTGTTCCTGCATCCCAAGGACTTCAACGGCACGCTCGTCGAGCTCGAGCAGGCGTGAGGGGAGCCGTGCGCCTCACATTCGCCATCGCCATTTATCTCGTGATCTGGTGGACGGTGCTGTTCGCCATCCTGCCGCTCGGCGTGCGCACGCAGGGCGAGGACGGCAGCGTGGTGCCGGGCACGCCGGAGAGCGCGCCGGCACGGCCGCGGCTCCTGCGCGTCGTGGTGCTCACGACGCTGGTCTCGGCCGTCGTCTTTGCCGTGGTGTGGCTCGTCATGCGCTACGACATGCTGGGTCTCGACCGCCTCCTCGAAGGAGCGGCCGGAAGGTGAGCCCACAAATGAAAAGAGCAAGGCCGCACCGACCTTGCCCAGACTGATCAGCTCTGCTCTTGACTGCGCTCGCGCCCGTTCCCGGCGCGTAAGCAAGAATTCCTTCCCCAGACTTGGGCTCGAGAGGCCCCTGCA
>DASRDL010000487.1:0-9361 GCA_035652635.1 Hyphomicrobiaceae bacterium
TCGCGGGTGGCCGTCCGCCGCATGTGGATGACGGGCGTCTGATAGCGGATGGTCTCGGCGACGAGGCTCGGCACCAGCGCCGGATTGGCACGCAGCTTGGCCCACTGCTCGGGGTTCTGGCTCAGGGCGAGCAGGCCGCCCGACATGGAGTTGCGCGTCGTGTCGTTGCCGCCGACGATGAGCAGCGCGAGATTGCCGACGAACTCCAGGGGCGCCATCTCCCGCGTCGCCGGGCTGTGCACCATCATCGAGACGAGATCGAGCTTCGGCGGCTCCTTGGCCCGCGCATCGCGCAAAGCGACGAAGTAGGCCCCCATGCGCTTGAGCTCCTCGAACCGCTCGTCCTCCGACCGCACCGGCGCGTCCGGAGCATCGACGTTGGCGATGGCGACGTCCGACCAGTAGGTGAGCTTGCGGCGCTCCGCGAAGGGGAAATCGAACAGCGTCGCCAGCATCATGCCGGTGAGCTCGATGGAAACCCGGTCGACCCAGTCGAAGGTGGTGTTGCGCGGCAGCTCGTCGAGCACGCGCGCCGTGCGCTCGCGGATGATGGTCTCGTAGTGGGCGAGATTGGTGGGCGCGGCAACCGGCGCGACCGTCCGGCGCTGCTCGGTGTGGCGCGGCGGGTCCATGCGGATGAAGCTCGGCCGCTCCTGGCCCTGCGGCTGGTCCTCGACCTGGATGCCGCCGAGCTGCGAGGAGAAGGTGGCGTGATCGACCTCGACCGCCACGATGTCCTGGTAGCGGCAGATCGACCAGTAGGGCCCGTAGCGGCTCTGGCGGCAGTAGTGGACCGGGGCCTCGCGTCGGAGCCGCGCGAACAGCGGCTGCCAGACGTCGTCCTCGTAGAGCTTGGGATCGCTGACGTCGATCTGGTCGAGCGGGAGCCCCGCTGCGCTCCGGGTGCTCGGGGCCTGCGCGACGAGAGCCATGGCCGCCCTCCCTTGGCTGGATTTGCAACCTCACCATGGCCGAGGCGCTCCATGCAAGGAAAGATGCAGGCTCTCCCGCATCGCGGCATCATCGGGGCGGGCTCACGCGGCGCAGCGTCAGATTGAGGCGGCCGCCCTCGGCAAGCAGGTCGGAGGTGCCGGCATGCACGCGGTCGACGCCGTGGTAGGCCATGCGCGCCGCCCCGCCCAGCACCACCACGTCCCCCGACCTGAGGGTGAGCCGCCGCTTGGGGTCGGAGCGCTCGAGGCCGCCGATGTGGAAGGTGGCGTCGTCGCCGAGCGAGATCGACACAACCGGTGCGGCCGTGTCCTGCTCGTCCTCGTCCCGGTGCGAGCCCATGCGCGCGCCCGAGCCGTAGTAGTTGACGAGACAAGCCTCGGGCGGCGCCGGATAGAGGCCCACATCCTCCCAAATCGCGAGCAGCAGCGCCGGCATGGGCGGCCACGGTCGTCCGGTGACGGGGTGCAACGGCTGGTAACGATAGCCGCCGGCCTTGTCGGATACCCATCCGAGCGAACCGCAGTTGGTCATACGCACCGAAAAAGGGCGGCCGCTACGCGGCATAGTGGGGCGGTAGAGCGGCGCCTCGGCCATCACCGCCCGGACGAGGGCCAACAGCGCCGCTTGGCCGGCCCGATCGAGATAGCCGGCCAGGTGCCGGAAGCCAGGAGCGCCGACCATGCCCGCCCTCTGCCCGTGGCCTTTCGACACCCAGTCAACAGACTTCGCTAGCAGACCACAACTGATACGGGCCTCGCCCGTTGCAGCCCCAAAACGCCCCCACTATATAACGGACACAACCAACGCAGCTCTAGGGGACCGTTTCCTGCAGGTCTTAAGGGGGCCTCGGGCGGCCGGGTGCCGGATTCTGGGCTCGGACGGTCTGCCGCAAAAGAGAGGATTGAAACTATGGCCAAAGTGATCGGCATCGACCTAGGCACGACCAACTCCTGCGTCGCCGTCATGGAGGGCTCCAAGCCCAAGGTGCTTGAGAACGCCGAGGGTGCCAACACCACACCCTCCATCGTCGCATTCACGGACGACGGGGAGAGGCTGGTCGGCCTGCCGGCCAAGAGGCAAGCCGTCACCAACCCCACCAATACGCTCTTTGCCATCAAGCGCCTGATCGGCCGGCGCTACGACGACCCGATGGTGGAGAAGGACAAGAAGCTCGTTCCCTACAAGATCATCAAGGGGCCGAACGGCGACGCCTGGGTCGAGGCCAACGGCAAGCAGTACTCGCCGGCCCAGATCTCCGCCTACGTCCTGCAGAAGATGAAGGAGACGGCCGAGGCCAAGCTCGGCGAGGCCGTCACGCAGGCCGTCATCACCGTTCCCGCCTACTTCAACGACGCCCAGCGCCAGGCCACCAAGGACGCCGGCAAGATCGCCGGCCTCGAGGTGCTGCGCATCATCAACGAGCCGACCGCGGCGGCACTCGCCTACGGCCTCGACAAGAAGAAGGACTCCAAGACTATCGCCGTATACGACCTCGGCGGCGGCACCTTCGACATTTCCATCCTGGAGATCGGCGACGGCGTGTTCGAGGTGAAGTCGACCAACGGCGACACCTTCCTCGGCGGCGAGGACTTCGACATGCGCCTCGTCGAGTACCTGGCAGCCGAATTCAAGAAGGAGAACCAGATCGATCTGAGGGGCGACAAGCTCGCCCTGCAGCGCCTCAAGGAGGCGGCCGAGAAGGCCAAGATCGAGCTGTCCTCCTCGCAGCAGACCGAGATCAACCTGCCGTTCATCTCCATGAACCCGCAGACGCAGTCGCCGCTGCATCTGACGATGAAGCTCACCCGCGCCAAGCTGGAAAGCCTGGTCGACGACCTCATCGAGAAGACCAAGGGTCCGTGCCACCAGGCGATCAAGGATGCCGGTCTCAAGGCGGCCGACATCAACGAGGTGGTGCTGGTCGGCGGCATGACGCGCATGCCGAAGGTGCAGCAGATCGTCAAGGAGCTGTTCGGCAAGGAGCCGCACAAGGGCGTCAATCCCGACGAGGTGGTGGCCGTCGGCGCCGCCATCCAGGCCGGCGTGCTCAAGGGCGACGTCAAGGACGTGCTGCTGCTCGACGTGACGCCGCTCTCTCTCGGCATCGAGACGCTGGGCGGCGTGTTCACGCGGCTCATCGAGCGCAACACCACCATTCCGACCAAGAAGAGCCAGGTGTTCTCCACGGCCGAGGATGGCCAGAACGCGGTGACCATCCGCGTCAGCCAGGGCGAGCGCGAGATGGCGGCCGACAACAAGCTGCTCGGCCAGTTCGATCTCGTCGGCATCCCGCCGGCACCGCGCGGCGTGCCGCAGATCGAGGTCACGTTCGACATCGACGCCAACGGCATCGTGCACGTCTCGGCCAGGGACAAGGCCACCGGCAAGGAGCAGTCGATCCGCATCCAGGCCTCCGGCGGCCTGTCGGACGCCGACATCAAGCGCATGATGGACGAGGCCGATCGCTTCAAGGACGAGGACAGGAAGAAGCGCGAGCTGGTTGAGGCCAGGAACGGCGCCGAGGCCATGATCCACTCGACCGAGAAGTCGATGAAGGACCTGGGCGACAAGGTCTCGGCCGGCGACAAGAGCAAGATCGAGGCCGCCATCACGGAGCTCAGGGACACCCTGAAGTCTGAGGATGCGGAGGCGATCAAGGCCAAGACCAACGCGCTGGCGCAGGTGGCCATGAAGCTCGGCGAGGCGCTCTACGGGGCGCAGGCCGGAGCCGGCGCCGGACCGCAGTCGTCCGGTGCGGGCGAGCCGAAGAAGAACGGCGCCTCCGGCGACAATGTCGTCGATGCCGACTTCGAGGAAGTGAAGGACGACAAGAAGAAGTCCGCCTGACCAGCATCCTGGGGTGACACCGATGCCGGCCCTCGCCCTGCCAGCGACCAGAGCTTCCTTCAGGTTGCGGTGGGGCGGGGGCTCATGCTTACTGTCGGCGGGGACCGACGGCCAACCGCGGTGTAGCTGACAAGACTGGAATGCCGGCTGATGGCCAAGCGCGACTACTATGAGACGTTGGGGCTCTCCAGGGGGGCGAGCGAGC
The DNA here is from genome assembly GCA_035652635.1 of Hyphomicrobiaceae bacterium. Classification (GTDB taxonomy): domain Bacteria; phylum Pseudomonadota; class Alphaproteobacteria; order Rhizobiales; family Hyphomicrobiaceae; genus AWTP1-13. The sequence continues at coordinate 4,007 of DASRDL010000487.1, forward strand.
AGGACATCAAGGCGGCCTTCCGCCGCCTGGCCAAGGACTGCCACCCCGACCGCAACCCCGGCGACAAGTCCGCCGAGGCGAAATTCAAGGAGCTGAACGAGGCCTACGAGGCGCTGCGCGACCCGCAGAAGCGCGCCGCCTACGACCAGTTCGGCCATGCCGCCTTCGACGGCCATGGCGGCCGCGGCGGCCACGGCTTCGGGCCCGACTTCGCCTCCTCCATGTCGGACATCTTCGACGACCTGTTCGGAGAGTTCATGGGCGGTCGGCGCGGGCGCGGCCAGCGCTCGGGCCGCGAGCGCGGCGCGGACCTGCGCTACAACATGGAGATCTCGCTGGTCGAGGCCTACGCCGGCAAGACGGCCCAGATCCGCGTGCCGACCAGCGTGACGTGCGAGGCCTGCTCCGGCAGCGGCGCCAAGAGCGGCACGCAGCCCTCCACCTGTCCCACCTGCTCGGGCGCCGGCAAGGTGCGCGCCTCCCAGGGCTTCTTCACCATCGAGCGCACCTGCCCGGCCTGCCAGGGCCGCGGCGAGATCATCAACGACCCGTGCAGCTCCTGCAGCGGCTCCGGCCGCGTGGTCAGGGACCGCACCCTGTCGGTCAGCATCCCGGCCGGCGTCGAGGACGGCACGCGCATCCGTCTCGCCGGGGAGGGCGAGGCCGGCCAGCGCGGCGGGCCGGCAGGCGACCTCTACATCTTCCTGTCCATCAAGCCGCACGAATTCTTCCAGCGCGACGGCGCCGACATCTTCTGCCGCGTGCCCATCGCCATGACGACGGCGGCGCTGGGCGGGCACATCGACGTGCCCACCCTCGACGGCGGCCAGACTCGGGTGAAGATCCCCGAGGGAACCGAGAGCGGCAAGCAGTTCCGGCTCAAGGGCAAGGGCATGCCGGTGCTGCGCTCCAAGGTGACGGGCGACATGTACATCCAGGTCGAGGTGGAGACGCCCAAGAACCTCACCCGCCGCCAGCGCGAGCTCCTGGAGGAGTTCGAGCGCCAGAGCCACAAGGAGACCTCGCCGCACTCGATGGGCTTCTTCTCCAAGATGAAGGAGTTCTTCGAGGGCAAGCCGGGCTAGTGTGCCCCTCGCGCAGGCGGGGGCGCAGCAGGCGGGCGGGCGTCCCGAGTTGCAGAGACTTGCATGGGTGCCCGCTGTCGCGGGCATGACGGTGCCTTGGCCGACCTCTCACCACGCGAGCGCCTGATCGTCGCCCTCGACGTGCCCACCGTGGCCGAGGCGCGCACACTCGTTGCCAGGCTCGGGCGCGCGGTCGCCTTCTACAAGATCGGGCTGGAGCTGGCGATGAGCGGCGGCCTCGAGCTTTCCCGTGCGCTGGTCGAGGAAGGCAGCAAAGTCTTCCTCGACATGAAGCTGCTCGACATCGAGAACACGGTGGAGCGGGCCACGCGCAATGCCGCCGCCGCCGGCGCCACCTTCCTCACCGTGCATGCGCACGACGCCAAGACGCTGCGCGCCGCCGCCGCCGGCAGGGCGGGGACGGGTCTGAAAGTGCTGGGCGTCACCGTTCTCACCAACCTCGTTGGCGCCGACCTCGCGGAGCAGGGCATCGCCGCATCGCCCGCGGACCTCGTCGCGCGCCGGGCGGCGCTGGCGCGCGCCGCCGGCTGCGACGGGGTGGTGGCCTCCGGCCAGGAGGCGGCGCGTGTGCGCGCCATCGTCTCGCCGGACATGGTCGTCGTCACACCCGGCATCAGACTGGCGGGTGCGGCCGCCGACGACCAGGCGCGCGTGGCGACGCCCGAGCAGGCAATCGCCGCCGGCGCCGACTACCTGGTGGTCGGCCGGCCGATCACGGCGGCAAGCGATCCTGCCGCTGCCGCCGAACGCTTCGTTGCTGCGATCGCAGCGGGCCTGTCCCGGCGCGCGGCGGGGCCGCAAGAGTGAGGGCCGCGTGAACACTCCGCGCCCCGAGCCGCCGCGCACCGCCCCCTGGCGGGCCACGGTGCTCACCCTGTTCCCGGAGCTGTTCCCGGGCCCGCTTGCGGCATCTCTCGCCGGCGAGGCCCTGAGGCAGGGCGTGTGGTCGCTCGACACGGTCGACATCCGCACCTTCGGCCTCGGCCGCCACCGCGCCGTCGACGACACACCCGCCGGCGGCGGCGCCGGCATGGTCATGCGCGCCGACGTGGTCGCCGCCGCAATCGACAGTGCCGCCGGCGGCCGTGCCGGGCTGCCGCGCATCTACCTGTCGCCGCGCGGCGTCCCTCTCACGCAAGCCCTCGTGCGCGAGCTGGCGGCCGGCCCCGGCGTCCTGCTCCTGGCCGGCCGCTTCGAGGGGCTGGACGAGCGCGTGATCGAGGCGCGCTCCCTGCGCGAGGTGTCGATCGGCGACTACGTGCTCTCGGGCGGCGAGCTCGCCGCCATGGTGCTGATCGACGCCTGCGTGCGCCTGCTGCCGGGCGTCGTCGGCAAGGCCGCCTCGCTCGCCGAGGAGAGCTTCGAGGCGGGCCTGCTCGAATACCCTCACTACACCCGCCCGCGCGAGTGGGAAGGCCGCACCATTCCGGACGTCCTCTTGTCCGGCGACCATGCCCGCATCGCCCGCTGGCGCCGCCAGGAGGCGGAGCGCCTCACCGCCGAGCGGCGGCCCGACCTCGTGTCCAAGCGCGGCCGCAGGCAGGAATAGCGCCGCTGCCGGCGCCGCCGGGTGGGCCGGGACGTCGCCCTGGACAGGCCATGCCCCAGCCCCTATAAAACGCCCGCCTCGCGGACCCCTCGATCCGGGCCCGCAGCCGCCCAGGTAGCTCAGTTGGTAGAGCACGTGACTGAAAATCACGGTGTCGGTGGTTCGATTCCGCCCCTGGGCACCAGCATTTGTGTGCCCACCTCGAGAAGCTTGCAGAAGGGACTGCGACCCGGCGCTTTTGGCCGGGCCGTGTGGAAGGCCAGCCGCGGAAGGGCTCAATGACGCCGGAAGACTTCACTGCCAAGGTGCAGGAGCTGCGCACGATCATCGCCGACCAGGCGACCGAGTTGGAGGAGAATCCGAGGTGGGGCGGCCCCGAGCGGGTGGAGATCCTGCATGAGCTCGAGCAGCTGGTCGATCAGCTGGAATCGCTGATCGAGGCGCTGGAGGCGGAGCCCGACGAGGCCGAGACCGGCGACGACGAGTAGCGCCGTCCGCAGCGCCGCCTCACCTGGCCCGCGCCGGCCGGCGGTGGCGGGCACGAGCCTTGCGCACGACGCGGTAGCATCGGCAGCTGACGACCCACGCCGTGTAGGCGTTGGCGTATGCCCGCCCGGTGCCGACCAGATAGGAGTCGTCGTAGGAGACGAGGTCACCGGCACCGGCGGGGCTGGCGGCCAGTATGCCGACGCCCATCGCCGCCAGCAGCGCGATTGCGGACCTTCTCATTGCTCGGCCCTCCCGTCCGGCATTGTACGTGATTCGCCAGACTGGTGCTCACCCGCAAGGGAAGCCGCCGCCGGTGCCGGCGGCGCTCGCCTTGGCTCGAGCAGACGACCGCCCGGATCCGGCGTTCCTTGCTTGCGGCCGTCGGCAAAGCCAGTCACCATGCACCCGCACAGGCCGAGCCTCCCCTTTCGCCCGATTGGAAGCCAGATCGATGGCAGAGCAGCAGTTTCGTTTCAATGACGGCGCCGCCTACGAGCAGATGATGGGGGCGTGGAGCCGGCGCGCCGGCCAGGTGTTCCTCGACTGGCTGGCGCTGCCCGCCGGCCTCAGCTGGATCGACATCGGCTGCGGCAGCGGCGCCTTTACCGAGCTGCTGGTCGAGCGCTGCGCTCCGGCCGCGGTGGAGGCCGTCGACCCGTCCGAAGGACAGCTCGCCTTCGCGCGCACGCGCCCCGCTGCACGTCTCGTACAGTTCCGGCGCGGGGACGCCATGGCCCTGCCGTTTCCGGCGGGCAGCTTCGATGCCGCGACGATGGCGCTCGTCATCTTCTTCGTCCCCGACCCTGCCAAGGGGGTTGCGGAGATGGCGCGGGTGCTTCGCCCCGGCGGCATCGCCGCGGCCTACGCCTGGGACATGCTGGGCGGCGGCTTTCCGGCCGAGCCCGTGCTCGCCGAGATGCGGGCCATGGGACTGTCGCCGCCGCGGCCGCCGAGCCTGGAAGCGTCCCGCGTGGAGGCGCTGCGGGCGCTATGGACGGGTGCCGGCTTCGAGGCCGCGGAGACTCGCGAGATCACGGTCGAGCGCACCTTCGCCGACTTCGACGACTTCTGGGCCACCAACCTGAAAAGCTCGTCGGTCGGCCCGGTCGTCTCCGCCATGCCCGCCGGTGACGTCGCGCGGCTGAAGGCGCAGGTGCGGGAGCGGCTGCCCGCAGATGCCGCAGGGCGCATCACCTGCCGGGCACGCGCCAATGCCATCAAGGGCCGGTTGCCGGGTTGATCGCCGACGTCGCGCCGTCGCGAATGGCACCGGCGCGGATTTCAAGACTGATTTGCCCGGTGCGCTCAGAAGAATTTCTGCCTGAGAAGTTGCCAGATGGCGCTCACCCCGACGATCTCGTAAATGAGCGCAACATGCGACCCAAACGTCATCTCCGCCAGATGGATCTCGAAAAATCCAATGATACCAACATGTAAGCCGGCAACGATGATCAGAACGAGCGTAATAAAATCGATCGGATTCGGCATCTGACGAGACGGACGGCAAACAGGATACGAATTAGAATATCGCTAGCAGCGGCCAAAATCGGATGTCAACCGCCCTTGATAATGTGCTGTCTCGGCCCGGGTGTGAGACTGCCCGCCCTTGCGTATTGCACGGCAGGCGATTGTCGGCTTCACCCCGGGGCGCGGGGCGGACGTTACAATTGCGAAGCGGACCGGCGCGCCGCCAGGTGGCATGCGCTCTTCCGTCCGGCAGCCCCCCGGCCAGCAGCCCGCCATTGCCTGGACGACGCCGGCCCAAGTAGAGTCGGGGCGACAATCAGAGCTGCGACCCAGAGATGGAGCATGGGCGGTGAAATTCTTCGTGGATACGGCCGATGTGGCGGAGATCAGGGAGCTGGCCTCCACCGGCCTCCTCGATGGAGTCACCACCAATCCGTCGCTGGTGGCCAAGGCCGGCCGTGACTTCAAGGAGATCATTGCCGAGATCTGCGCCGCCGTGCCGGGCCCCGTGAGCGCCGAGGTGGCCGCCACCGACCTCGACGGCATGCTCGTGGAAGGCCGCGCGCTCGCCCGCATCGCCAAGAACGTGACCGTGAAGGTGCCGCTGACCTGGGCCGGCCTCAAGGCCTGCCGCGCGCTCACGGGCGAGGGCACCATGGTCAACGTGACGCTGTGCTTCTCGGCCAACCAGGCCCTGCTCGCGGCCAAGGCGGGCGCCACCTTCATTTCGCCCTTCGTCGGCCG
>DASRDL010000488.1:0-12742 GCA_035652635.1 Hyphomicrobiaceae bacterium
GCGCCAACAGCGACCCTGGCGCGAGGCCGGATCGTGCAGGGGCGGCTCCATTACGCTCGTTACTCGACATTGGGCACACCTCGTATTCACCGGTCCATTAACCCTTAATAGGTTAAGGGCCCGTTAACGGCGGTGGGTGCCTGTCGGCTCCAACCCTGCGTCTGCCCGAGTCGAGGCGGAAAAGCGATCATGCGCACCGAGGTCCCCGCATCGTCCCCATGCTGACGGTCTAGCCCGCGATTGTGGGTGATTGGCGGCGCGATCTGGGCGTGATCGGGGCGGGCCAGCCCCGGGGGGAACGCCGCGACCGGTGGTCGGACGATGTCCGACTTGTCGTGACCACGGATTAACCTATCTCATTACGGATTGTATGGGCATCGCTCGTCGGCGAGGGAGAGAAGAATGAATTTTGATCAGCTGATTGCGGCATTGAACGTGGAAATTTGGCCTGCCGTGGCAGCCGGCACCGTGATGACGTTGCTCTTGACCGCGCTCCTGACTGCAGTCCAGCGCAACAGGCGGCTGCGGTCCCAATTGGCAGAGCGGACGCTCGAAAGCGATCTCCTCGCACGCTCGATCATCACTTCACGCGCCGCGCGCTCCGCTTCCACGGCAGCGGCGAGCACGTCTGCGCCGTACGCCGCGCAGCAAAGTGGGTCGTCGACCGGAGCGGGCAAGCAACTGCGCGTCAAGATCTTCGTAGACGGATCAAACATCGTGGAGGACTGGCGAAAACTGGCACCGCAAGGCCCCACGATCGACTGGAACCGGCTCCCCAAGGACCTTCTTACGGAGCTGTCCACGCGGCCGGTCATCGGCGGGGGGAATACAATCGTCTACTGCGGGACCAACGTCTACGGTTCCTATTTCGGCGATGACTACTACGACCTGCTGCTCAAGATGCTTGATGGAAAGGCCAAGAACATGGGTCTGCCCTTTCAGACCTACAAGAGAAGCCAGATCGAGAAGACGGTCAAATTGGGCACCTCCGAGAAAGAGCAGAGCGCACTGCAGCTGGAAGTCGACCGGCGATTGCGGGACGACATTGCCGACATGCGAAAGGAGAACACGGCGCTGCGTAGGGAATTCGTGAGCTTGGGCACGAAGTTCGGCTACTTCCCATTCATCTTCGAACGAGTCACGCCACAGGACCTCTTCAGGGCGAGGTTCACGTCGGATGGCGTGCCGATCGCTCGGGAAAAGAGGGTGGACGTCCAGCTCTGCGCCGACCTGATGGCGGATGCCGCCTTCAACATGTACGACGTGGCCGTGCTCGTGTCGTGCGACACGGACTTCATACCGGCGATCGACTTCGTCCGACAGGAGATGCGCAAGGATGTCGTGCAGGTTGGGCACCCCAACTTCTCCGAAACAATTCGCAGAAGCTGCAGCGATCACATTGGCTTGGACGACCTGATCGCGCGCATCTCGAGTCCACCGGTGGGGCCATAGAGGTCGAACGAGCCTTCCCCTCAAACCCGAAGAACTCCCTTCAACACCTCCCGCATCGCATGGTGCGTGAGGTCCAGGATCAGCGGCGTCACCGAGATGCGGCCCGAATAGACCGCTGACAGATCCGTGCCCTCCTGGGTGGCGGAACGGCGGCGCTCGAAGGCGAGCCAGTAGTAGGGATTGCCCCACGTGTCCTGGCGCTCGTCGATGTGCAACAGGCCCGGATCGCGCTTGCCCTGCGTCGTCACCACCGTGCCGGCCACGTCGTCCGGCTCGCGGTCGGGGAAGTTGATGTTCATCAGGCTGAAGGGCGGCCATTCGATGGTGAGCAGCTTGCGGATCAGCGCCGGCGCGTGTGCGATCGGCGTTTGCCATTTGAGGCCCTTGACCGGGTCGATGCCGTAGGCCAGCGACAGCGCCATGGAGCGGATGCCGAGGATCGTGCCCTCGAAGGCGCCTGCAACCGTGCCGGAGTACGTCACGTCCTCGGCCATGTTGGCGCCGCGGTTGACGCCCGACAGGACCAGATCCGGCCCCTTGTCCTTGAGCAGATGGCGCACGCCCATGATGACGCTGTCGGTGGGCGTGCCGCGCACGGCGTAGGCGCGCTCATCGATCTGGCGCATGCGCAGCGGCTCGTGCAGGGTGAGCGAGTGGCTGGCCCCCGACTGGTTGGTCTCCGGCGCCACCACCCACACGTCGTCGCTGAGCTGGGCCGCGATCTGGCGCAGGGCGTGCAGCCCCGGAGCGTCGATGCCGTCGTCGTTGGTGAGGAGAATGCGCATGGGGGCACTCTATCGGCCAAAGTTGACGGCGATGCAACGTGCCGCGGGCGGCGGCGCTGGAATGTGGGGCCGCCAGGGAGTAGGGAATAGGCCGTAGGCAACAGGGAGCAGGGAAGCCGCGAGTTGAGGTCGTATCGGCGAGGCCAAGCCTACTGCCTGCTGCCTACTGCCACTTTCCTACCCACATCCGCCCACGCTCGATCCCCAATGCCCGCCATCACCATCTACACCACCCGCTGGTGCCCCTACTGCCACCGCGCCAAGCGCCTGTTGGCCGAGAAGGGCGCCGCCTTCGACGAGATCGACGTGACGGGCGACTGGGCAGCGCGCAAGGAGCTCAGCGTCAAGGCCGGCGGCCGCACCACTGTGCCGCAGATCTGGATCGGCGACACCCACGTCGGCGGGTGCGACGAGCTCTACGCGCTCGATCGTGCCGGCAAGCTCGACGCGCTGCTGTCCGGGTAGTCGCTCCACTCCGCCGGCCCTCAGGCCGCCATGCGGCGGATGGGCTTGATGCGGCTCGCCAGCACCTTGTCGATGCGGCGATGATCGAGGTCGACCACCTCGAAGCGCCAGCCGCCGGCCTCGATGTGCTCGCCGGTCTCCGGAATGTGCTGCAGGTGAGAGAGCACGAAACCCGCCACCGTCTCGTAGTCGCGCTGTTGCGGCAGCCATATGCCGATCCTGTCGGCCATCTCGTCGACCGGCATGGCCCCCGAGAGCAGCCACGAGCCGTCGCTGCGCTCCACCGCGTAGGGCTCGGCGCCGCCGGTATCCGACCTGAACACGCCGGCGATCGCCTCCAGGATGTCGGCCGGCGTCACCAGCCCCTCGAAAATGCCGTACTCGTCGTGGATCAGCGCCATCGGCACCTCCGCCTCGCGCAGGATGCCGAGCACGTCGAGCGCGTCGGTGGTCTCGGGCACGATCGGCGCCTTGCGCACGTGGGCAGCGATGTCGAACGGCTTGCCGCCGAGGATGCCCGCCAACAGCTCCCGGGTCTGGACCACGCCGATCAGCCTGTCGGGCGAGCCCTCGCCGACGGGCAGCCTGGAATGCGGCGTGGTGATCAGGCGCTCTTTGATCTCCGCCTCGGACGCGGCGACATCGATCCAGTCGACGTCGATGCGCGGCGTCATCAGCCCCACCACGGCACGGTCGGCGAGGCGCATGACGCCGGAGATCATCTGCCGCTCGCCCTTCTCGATCACGCCGGCCGACTCCGCCTCGGCGATTAGCGTCCGGATCTCCTCGTCGGTCACCCGCGCCGGCCGCTCGGCGGGCTGATGGAGCACGCGGAAGACGAGACGCGTCGAGGCGTCGAGGAGCCACACCGCCGGTGCGGCGATCCTGGAAAACGCGGTCATCGCCGGTGCTACGGCGCAGGCGATAGCCTCGGGGTTGCGCAAGGCGAGGCTCTTCGGCACCAGCTCGCCGGCGATCACCGACAGGTAGGTGATGACGGCGATGACGATGCCGTAGCCGATCGGCTCGGCAATCTTCTCGGGCATGCCGGCATCGATGAGCAGGCCGGCACTGGTGCTGCCGAACTTCTCGCCCGAATAGGCGCCGTTGAGAATGCCGATCAGCGTGATGCCGATCTGCACGGCTGACAGGAAGCGCCCGGGGTTCGCGGCGAGCGCCAGCGCGACGTCGGCGCTCCTGCGTCCCGCCGCAGCCATCGCCCTGAGGCGTGGATGCCGCGCCGACACCACCGCCAGCTCGGACAGAGCGAACAGGCCGTTCAGCAGAATGAGCGCGGCTACGATCAGCAGCTCGGTCACGGCAACGGCGGCCGGCGGGTCGCGTCGCGGCCACTCCTCGATCCCTGGGCGACGGGCACCCTACGGGCACACCGCGCCCCGTTCGACTTCGGTTCCTTGCGCGCGCGAGTGGCGGGGCACCATCCGTCCTCCGCCGCCCCGGTGTGGCCGCCGCCGATCAGGCGCCCCAGCCGGCGACCGCCTTGACTTCCAGGTACTCTTCGAGGCCGAAGCGACCCCACTCGCGGCCGTTGCCCGACTGCTTGTAGCCGCCGAAGGGCGCGGCGCGCTCGTTGGGGGCGCCGTTCAGATTGACGTTGCCGGCGCGGATGCGCCGTGCCACCCGACGCGCCCGCTCGATGTCGCCCGAGGACACGTAGCCGGCGAGCCCGTAGGGCGTGTCGTTGGCGATCCGCACCGCCTCTTCCTCGTCCTTGTAGCCGATGATCGACAGCACGGGGCCGAAGATCTCCTCGCGCGCAATCGTCATGTCGTTGGTCACGTGCGAGAACACGGTGGGACGCACATAGAAGCCCTTGTTGAGGCCATCCGGGAGTCCGAGGCCCCCGGCTGCCAGCTTGGCACCCTCGTCGATGCCCTTCTTGATGAGGCCTTGGATCTTGTCCCACTGCACGCGGTTGACGACGGGTCCGAGGTTGGTGTCGGCGGCCTTCGGGTCGCCGACCTTGGTCTTGTCGGCCACCGCCTTGGCGATCGCCGCCGCCTCGTCCATGCGCGCCATCGGCACCAGCATGCGGGTGGGCGCGTTGCAGGACTGCCCGGAGTTGTTGAAGCAGTGGGCGGTGCCGCCAGTGACGGCCTTCGTCAGGTCCGCATCCTCGAGGATGATGTTGGGCGACTTGCCGCCGAGCTCCTGGCTCACGCGCTTGACCGTGGCCGCCGCGCGCTTGACCACGTCGATGCCGGCGCGCGTGGAGCCCGTGAACGACATCATGTCGATGTCGGGGTGCTCGCTCATGGCGGCCCCCACCTCGGGACCGAGGCCGTTGATGAGGTTGAACACGCCCTTGGGCACCCCTGCCTCGTGCAGGATCTCGGCGAAGATCAGCGCCGAGGAGGGCGTGTACTCAGAAGGCTTCAGGATCATGGTGCAGCCGGCCGCCAGCGCCGGTGCCACCTTGCAGGCGATCTGGTTGAGCGGCCAGTTCCACGGCGTGATCATGCCGACCACGCCGACCGGCTCGCGCACCAGCATGGCGGTGCCGAGCCTCTCTTCGAAGGCATAGGTCTTGAGCACGTCGAGCGTGGTCGTCAGGTGCCCGAGACCGGCGCCGGCCTGGAAACGCTCGGCGAACGGCAGCGGTGCGCCCATCTCATCGGAGATGGCGCCGCCGATCTCCTTCATGCGCTTCTTGTAGACGTCGATGATCTTGGCCAAGAGGTCGGCGCGCTCGCCGGGGCTCGTGAGCGAGTAGGTGGCGAACGCACGCCGGGCCGCCGCCACGGCCTTGTCGACGTCGGCCTTGGAGCCCAGCGCGATCTCGTAGAGCGGCTCCTCGTTGGCGGGGTTGATGACCGGAAGGGTCTTCCGCGAGACCGGGTCCTGCCAGGCCCCGTCGATGTAGAACTTGAGGCGTTGCACCATGGCTTTGCGATCCTTTCCGATTGGGCCTTGCGTCAGGCGCCTGTCGTAGTCTCCCGCCTAACTTAAGACCTTCGGGGGAAGAGGCCAACGAGAGCAGTCGTCGCGCCGCACCCGAGGCGATGAAGCCACGTCGGGAGCAGCCGCGGACGGTATAGGCGGCACCCCGGGGTGGGGGCTCTCTGCCGCGAACCGGCACGCGCCGGCGCGCAGCGGGGATGCAGCGCCACTCGCGCAGTCTGCCGACAGCCGCGTCGGCGCCACGATCGGGTCGCTCGCGACAATCATGCGTGGGCTGATCGCCGCCGCGCTACTTGTGATCGCCGGCGCAGTCGGGCGCTTTCGGAGGTGCCGTGCCCTTCGCCGGGCGGATCGCCAAGGAAGGGACGGCGCGGCTCAGGCCGCCTTGCGCTCACCGCGCTTGGGCGTGTCCTGGGCCTCCTGCGGCTCCGGGAAGGTGATGTAATCCCGCGGCTGCCCGGCACCGTTGCCGGTCCTCGCCGCCATCGCACAAGAGCTCCAGGCCGCGGCCAGCCGGCGCGAGCCGTCGGCGTAGTCGGCGGCAGCTACCTGCCAGAAGCGTGCCTGCTCCCCCAGGACCTCTGCCGGGGTCTTGCACTTGCTGAGCCGGCTCGAGGTCTCGAGCCAGGCCTGTGCGCGCCGGGCCATGAAGCCCACGAGCTCGAGGTTCCAGCGCCCGACGCTTTTCAACGCCGGCTCGTAGGTCTTGACCACCATGTCGAGGTTGCCGAAGCAGGCTTGCGACAGGTTGCTCAATGGCCCCAACTTGGGCTCGAGTCGCTCGCTTCCACCCATACCCGTTAACCCTCTTGCCGAAGTGATTGGCCGTCCGGCGAAATGAAGCCGCATGCCGGTACGGGTCCGGCGACAATAGCTGTCGTGCGTCCCACGGGCAACACGGAAGCGAAAATCCTCCGCACGCGCGTTCAGCGTGCGCCCCACCCTTCAACTAATTGATATAAAAGAAATATCTTTTGTTGCATTGGTGCGCTGCGCGTGTGAGCGCAGAGCCGCAAGGCTCTGGCATATCTGTAGGTTCTCTGCTCCTGCTCCGCTACTCGAGCCCTCCCTTGGCGTTGGCAAGGCGCGGGTGCCCTCGGCAATTTGCGAAGAACCCGGCGACTTTTTGTAGGTCGAAACTGGCCGAGCCCTCTCTGGACAGGTTTCGTCGGGTAGGCTGCCCGGTCTGTTCTGACCGCAACTCCATCTTTTCATTGGGGACAAAAGCAAAACCTGAGAATCGTTTGACGGTGACAAGGATTGTGCGGTCTAATTCTCCGTCGACAAAGTAGAGCGCTGCAAGTATTCTTACATTTTGTTGGCTCGTATGCGTGGCGTTCGCAATTTCCGGGGAGTGCGGACTTGGCCTGTGGCGGCGGCGCTGTGCGTTGCCTTCCGCGCATGTCCTGCCCACGCCGACGGCACCCTGGCAGAAGGAATGTCCGCGCCCGCGCGCTTCGAGGTCTGGTCCGGCGGCCAGGGCTACCATGGTGATTGGTCGGTCTACACCGGTGCCACCGCCGCACCTTTCGGCTCGATCCAACAGGATGGCCTGCGCGTGCGCGTCGTCGGCGGCTATGGCGTCGACGGTCTCCCGGCCGGCAGCCTCACGGGTGCCTCCTTCGGCGATGTCCTCCTCGGCTATCACAGCCAGGCCGGGCCCTTGACGGTCAAGGCGTTCGCCGGGCTCTCGGCCATCGAGCGCTACACGCCTACCGGGCCGGCACCCTTCTCCTGGGGCGCGAAGGCTCAGCTGGAAACCTGGCTCAACCTGGGTGATCGCGCCTGGAGTGCCCTCGACCTCGCCTGGGGCACGGCGGATCGCGACTACGGCGGCCGGTTGCGGCTCGGCTGGCGGCTGCTGCCCGAGCTTTCCATAGGCATCGACGGCAGTGTGGTGGGCAATGCCGACTGCGACATCGTCCGCACAGCCCTGTTCGTGCGCTATGAAACGGCGAGCGGCGAACTGTCGGTTTCCGGCGGCGCCGCCAATGACGGCCTCATTGACGGCAGGCGGGCCGTCACCGACCCGAGCGCACCCTTCGCCATGTTGTCCTGGCTCACGCGCTTCTGAGAATCCGCCGAGCCGGCCAATTTGGGCGCCCAACTCCGGGCGCGGCTCGTGCTATGCTCGAGCCATAAACCAACAGCATTCCCGTCCGTCACAGAACAAGGAAGATGCCATGAAGAGCATTCTTCTACCTGTCGACCAGAGCGAGCAGATGCCTTCGGCTCTGGAGTCCGCGAGGCTTCTCGCCGGCCTCTTCGAGGGGACGGTGGAGGGGGTGGCTCTGCGCCCGGCGTTCGCTGAGATCGTCGCCCCCGACCCCATTGTCGCCGTCACCATTCCGCCGGCCGACTGGAACGAGACGGAATTCTGCCGCACCGTGCGCCAGACTTTCGACGCCTACGCCGCAGCTCACTTGGGCGCGGGAGGGGGCGCACGCTTTCGCTGGCGCGGCGGCTCGGCCATCGAGGACGGTGCGCTCGGCAGCCTGGCGCGTGTCCACGACGTGGCGGTGCTGAGCCGGCCGGGCAGCCGCGGCTCGCGCATGAGTGCCTTCGAGGCCGTCCTGTTCGACAGCGGCAGGCCAGTGCTGATGGCGCCGCCGACGCCTCCGCGGACCCTCGGCGAGAACATCCTCATTCACTGGAACGCCAGCACCGAGACGGCGCGCGTGATCCTCTTCGCCCTGCCGATCCTGCGCAAAGCCAAGCGCGTGACGCTGCTCACGGTCGAGGGGCACGTCGTTCCCGGCCCCAGCGCCAAGGACGCGCTCGGCCACCTCGAGGTCAACGGCGTGGTGGCGGCAGAAAGATCGGTGGTGCCGCGCAGCGGCCGGCCCGGCGAGGCGATCCTCGCGGAGGCCAAGGCCCTGGGCGCCGACCTGCTGGTCAAGGGCGCCTACACGCAGAGCCGGCTGCGGCAGATGATTTTTGGCGGCGCCACCAGCCATATCCTGGCGGCCGCGGAGCTGCCGGTGTTCTTCGCTCACTGATGGCGGGCACGCGCCGGCATACCGCGCTTCCCCGCTCGACGATGGACCCGCACGGATTCGGCCCGCGCCCGCAGCGGCGCAGCGTTCAGCGCATCACCGCCTGCTCGACCTCGCCCGGCTCTTTGATGAGGTCCTTGACGATGTCGTGGCAGTCGCGTTGCCGGCAATCGCCGATGTGAGAGAGGATCTGCATCGCCGCCTCGTCGTCGAAGCCGATGATCACGTGGGTGCCGACGACGACGAGCGGCACGACATTGAATTCGGGCAGGCCTATGCGCTCGTACACCTTGGAGAACAGCGTCGCGTTGTCGAGGTTGGCCTCGACGTCGAAATCGCGCAGGCTGATCGCCGGATCCGACGTGCGGGCGCGATCGAAGAACGCGCGGGCAAGATCGCAGCCGGGGCAATCGGTGGTCCAGAAGTAGTAGACCTGCGGCTCCTGCCTGACCTGCTCGGCAGGCAGGACGGCGGATGGCGCGATCAGCAGCGCCAGAATGGCCATCAGAGCGAAGCGCATCGGGCGTCCCTTCCTGAGCGAGGTCGGCGAGAAAGCCTGCGCCGCGGCGCGCGCGCCGTCCTTGATCCAGCTCAAGCCGGCCCACACTCCCTCTCCCCGCCGAAGAGTGCGGAGAGGGAGGAGGGGCGCCCCTCAGACCACGTGATCGGGCTCGAGCACGCATTCGCTCTCGCCCCGCTCCACCTGCAAGGTGGCATGGGCGATGCCGAACTCGTCGTGCAGCGACCGCGTCAGCGAGGCGAGGAAGGCATCGCCCGGACAGCCCTGCGGCATCACGAGGTGGCAGGTGAGCGCCGTCTCGGTGGTGCTCATCGCCCAGATGTGCAGGTCGTGGATGGAGGCGACGCCAGCAACCTGCTCGAGCCGCCGGCGCACCGCGGCCGGGTCGATGCCGGGCGGGACCGCATGCAGCGCCATGTTGACGGCATCGCGCAGCAGCCCCCACGTGCCCCACACGATGATACCGGCGATGACGAGGCTCGCCAGCGGGTCGAGCCACAGCCAGCCCGTCAGCTCAATGGCGAGCCCCGCCAGCACCACGCCGAGCGAGACTGCGGCGTCCGCGGCCATGTGCAGGTAGGCGCCGCGCACGTTGAGGTCGTTGTCGCGGCCGCGGGCGAACATGAAGGCGGTGGCGGCATTGATCAGGATGCCGACCCCGGCCACCGCCATCACCGTCACGCCCGCCACCGGCGCCGGATGAACGAGGCGCTGGGTGGCCTCGACGGCGATCGCACCGACCGCGACCAGCAGGATCACGGCGTTGAGGAGCGCGGCGAGGATCGACGAGGAGCGCAGGCCGTAGGTGTAGCGCGGCGTCGGCGCTCGCCGCGTCAGCGAGCTGGCCGCCCACGCCACCAGCAGAGCGAAGACGTCGCTGAGATTGTGTCCGGCGTCGGCCAGCAGGGCCATCGAGCCGGCGAGCAGGCCGAAGACCGCCTCCACCACCACGAACAGCAGGTTGAGCCCGGTGCCGAGTGCGAACGCCGTCCCGAAATCGTCCGGCGCATGCCCCCGCCCGGACCCGTGGCGACGTCCGTGAGCATGCCCGTGGTGGTGATGCTCGTGCGCGCTCTCGGCCATCGGCGGTTGCCTGCGTGAGCCCCGACTCTCACACCGCCTCCCGGTCCGGTCAACGCCCCCTCGGTCCTTCCCCACGTGTACTGCGAGCAGTGGTGCACGGCATTCGGGCTGCTGCGGTCGACCTCGGGATCGGCTAAACCCTGAAAGGCGTCGCGCTGCGGGAAGATCGACGAAATGCATCACGGGCGAAAAAGGTCGAAGGCGCGCGCAGCGCCGGCAGGGCTGGCGGCGAGGCAGCTCGCCGTCCACCTCGTCGCCGGCGTCCTGAACGAGCGCCCCCTCGAGCACGTGCTGGCCGAGGCGGCGGCGCGACGCGAGTTCGCCGCGCTCGAGTCGCGCGACCGCGCCTTCGCCCGCGCCATCGCTGGCGCCGTGCTGCGCCGGCAGGGGGAGCTCGAGCATGTGCTGCTGGCATTCCTGGAACGGCCGCCGCGCGACCGCGGGCGGCTGTGGCCGATCCTGCTCACCGGCGCGGCACAGCTGCTCTGCCTCGACATGCCGCCTCACGCCGCCGTCGGCCTCGCCGTCGAGACCGCCCGGCGCGACCGCGGCGCCCACCGCTACGCCAAGCTCGTCAACGCCGTGCTGCGGCGCGTCTCCGAGCGCGGCGGCGAGCTGCTCGCGGCCCAGGACCGCGTGCGCCTCGACATCCCCGACTGGCTCTGGCAGCGCTGGAGCGCCGCCTACGGCGCCGATATTGCGCGCCGCATCGCCGAGGCGAGCCTCGCCGAGGCGCCCCTCGACATAACCGTCAAGCCCGGCGGTGAAAGTCCCGCGGCGTGGGCCGAGCGGCTCGGCGGACGGCTGCTCTCCACCGGGACGGTGCGGCTCGCGGCCCACGGCCGCATCGAGGACCTGCCAGGCTACGCCGATGGCGCCTGGTGGGTGCAGGATGCCGCCGCATTGCTCGTCGCCCGCAGCGCCGGCAACGTTGCCGGCCTGTCGGTGGCCGACCTGTGCGCCGCGCCGGGCGGCAAGACCGCAGCGCTCGCCGCGGCGGGTGCACGCGTCACCGCCGTCGACGTGTCCGCCGCGCGCCTCGCCCGGCTGCGCGAAAATCTCGAGCGCCTGCGGCTCGCCGCCGAGGTGGTGGAGGCCGATGCCGCCACGTGGTCGCCGCAGCGCATGTTCGACGTTGTGGTGCTCGATGCGCCCTGCACGGCGACGGGAACCATCCGCCGCCACCCCGACATCCTGCGCCTCAAGCGGCCGCACGACGTGGAGCGCATGGCCGAAGTGCAGCGGGCCATGCTCGGCAATGCCGCCACACTCGTGCGCCCCGGCGGCCTAATGGTCTACAGCACCTGCTCGCTCGAGCCGGAGGAGGGCCCGCTGCAGGTCGCCCATTTCCTCGCCGCCAGCCCTGCCTTCGCACGCGCTGCCATCACCCCGACCGAGGTCGGCGCCGACCCCGCCTGGCTCACCGCCGAGGGCGAGCTGAGGACCTTCCCCTTCCACTGCCCGCAGGAGCCGCCCGCCATGGCCGGCATCGACGGCTTTTACGTCGCGCGCCTGCGGCGGGCAGTCTGAATCCCGAGTTCTTCACATTTGATGCACAATCTTCGCGGACCGGCGGCTTGGCGCATGGCCGAGGGCGGGCTAAGCCCCAGCCATGGACCGAGTTTCGCAGCGGGCGCCGGACGGCTCGGCGCATGGCCCCGGTACGACGGCCGGGCGGGGCGCTGCCGCGCGCGAGCACGTGGGCCTCGCTCTGCTGGCCGCGCGCCGCGCCGGCCGCAGCACGCTCGCCCGCATGCGCCGCTCGCGCCTTTTTGCCTGGCGCTATGCGTTGCCCGCCGCCGAGGAGCTGCTGCTCGGCCCGCCCGACCTGCGCGCCTGCGATCCGAGCTTCGCCGACGAGATCGCCGCCGGCTGCCTGGGACTTGCCGGCGCGGTCGCCAATCTGCGCGGACGCTCGCCGTTCGCCATCACGCCGCCGAGCAGGGCCTGGGCGCGCGAGCTGCACGGTTTCGGCTGGCTGCGCCACCTCGAGGGGGCCGCCATCGCCGCGGATCGGGCCATCGCGCCGGCGCTCGTCGACGACTGGATCAGGCGCGGACAGGGTGGGCGTACGCCGGCGTGGGACGTCGATGTGGTCGGCCGGCGCGTCATCTCGTGGCTGTCGCATGCCAGCCTCATTCTCGACGGCGCGGACCGCAAGCGCTACGCCGCCGTCATGCGCAGCCTGACCGATCAGGTCACCTACCTCACCACTGCCTGGTGCGATGCGCCCGCCGGCTATCGGCGCCTCGTCGCCGTGATCGCCCTGGTCCATGCCTCGCTCTGCATCGCCGGCCACGACCGCCAGCTTGCGCAGGCGCAGGCGCTGCTGGCTGCCGAGCTCGAGCGCCAGGTGGCGCCGGACGGCGGGCACGTGAGCCGCAATCCCTGGATGCTGGTCGAGCTGCTGCTCGATCTCTTGCCGCTGCGGCGCTGCTTTGCAGCGCGCGGCAAGGCACCCGACCCGGCGCTCCCCGCCGCCATCGTGCGCATGACCGAGATGCTGCGCCACCTGCGGC
>DASRDL010000489.1:0-9001 GCA_035652635.1 Hyphomicrobiaceae bacterium
AGGAATACGGTGGCCAGCGGCGTGGCGAAGTAGGCGGCGAACTCGCGCTTGGCGATGATCCAGGAGTTGCGCGCAAGGTCACGCATGGGTCGTACCCGCATCCGAGGTGGTGATCTGCCGGAACACTTCGTCGAGGTTGCCCCGCTCCACCTGAACCTCCTCCGCCTCGATCACACGGGCGCGGATCAGGGAGGCGAGCTCTGAGGGCACGGGCGCTCCGGCACTCGGTCGCGCCCTGAGCCGCACCTTGCCGTTGCTGGCGCTCACGGTCTCGACCTTGGCGATGGCGGCGAACTCGGCGAGCGCCTTGGCGACGGCCTCGGCCCGGCCCGACGGCACGTCGAGGGCGATGGTGTTGTGATGGGGCAGGCGCCGCATCAGGTCCTCGGCGGTGCCGTCGGCGACGATGCGGCCGCGGTTGATGATCACGGCACGGGAGCAGACCGCCTCCACCTCCTCGAGGATGTGGGTGGAGACGATGATGGCCTTGCTGGCGGCCATCTCGGCGATGAGCCTGCGCACCTGGTGCTTCTGGTTGGGGTCGAGACCGTCGGTGGGCTCGTCCATGATCAGTACCTGCGGGTCGTGCAGGATGGCCTGGGCGATGGCGACACGGCGCTTGAAGCCCTTCGACAGCGTCTCGATCCTCTGCCCCAGCACGGCGGTGAGCTGGGTCTTCTCGACCGCGGCGGCCACGCGCCGCCGCGCCTCGTCGCGGTCGAAGCCGCGGATCTCGGCGATGAAGCCGAGGAAGGCGCGCGCCGTCATGTCGCCGTAGCAGGGCGCGCCCTCGGGCAGGTAACCGAGCCGGGTCTTGGCGGCCTTCGGGCTCTCGGCCACGTCGATGCCGACGATGCGGGCGCTGCCGGCGTCGGGCTCCAGGAAGCCCGTCAGCATCTTCATGGTGGTCGACTTGCCGGCGCCGTTGGGGCCGAGGAAGCCCAGCACCTCGCCGCGCTCGACCTGGAGGGAGATGCCGTCGACGGCGACGATGTCGCCGAACCGCTTTTTCAGATTGGAAGCTTCGACCAAGGCCGCCATTGGAGCCTTCCTCCATCGGTCTCTGCGCCGGCACCGTGTCGGGCCCGCGGGATGCCCCGTGAACCCGCGGCAATTGTGGCTTTTGTTTTACGGCAGGGGAGGGTGCGACAGCGGGGCGCGCCCGCTGCCACAGCAAACCTCACGCCCGCGCGCCTACTTAGGCGGCTCCCTGGCAGTGTCAAGAGGCGAGTGCCAACACGCCCGCACGGACCGGCCGCACACCGCCCGTGGGCCGGCCGGATTGGGTGCCCCCAATTCAATGCTGGTGCGGCTTGGCGGCGGCGAAGGCGGCCTTCTGCTCCGGCGTCGCCTCTTTCTGGTATTTGGCCTGCCAATCCTTGTAGGGCATGCCGTAGATCACCTCGCGCGCGCCGTCCTTGCTGAGCTCGATGCCCTTGGCGCTGGCCGCCTCCTGGTACCAGTTGGCGAGGCAGTTGCGGCAGAAGCCGGCGAGGTTCATGAGATCGATGTTCTGCACGTCGGTGCGCTCGCGCAGGTGCTGGACGAGGCGGCGGAAGGCGGCCGCCTCCAGCTCGCTCGTGAGCGTCTTGTCGATCTTGGTCATGGCCCCATCTCCATTGCTCGTTGGACGCGCCGGATGTGGCACGCAGCCGGCAAGCGCCGGCTCTGGTGACGCCGACGCTAATGTATGGTCGAGAATCGCCGCGACAATACGGGCGAGGCGGCGGGCCCAGGCCTCCTGGCCGGCCTCGTCGCGGATGAGGTCCTGGCGCACCTCGATCAGGGCGTTGACGAGCCCGCGGCGCGTGGCGTGCTGCCACAGGCAGTCGCCTTCGAGCTGGCCGGAGTAGGGCTCGTTGTCGCCGACGATCAGGTCGCCCTCGGCATAGAAGGCCTCGAGCAGCGGCTTGGCGAGCCGCCGGTCCCTGTCCCACAGCACGCCGACGTGCCAGGGCCGCGGCGTCTCCTTCCAGCTCTCGGTGAAGGAGTGGACCGACAGCAGCATGGGCGGCGTGCCGGTGGCGAGGCAACGGTCGATCACGGCATCGATGGCGCGGTGGTAGGGCGCATAGTAGAGCCGGACCCGGCGCTCGCGCTCGGCCTCGTCGATGCGCTTGTTGCCCGGGATCACGGCGCCGTCGGAAAGACGCATGATGAGGGTGGGGTCGTCGGCGCCGCGGTTGGGGTCGATCAGCAGCCGCGAGTAGCGGGTCATGACCGCCGGCGCGCCGAGCGCGGCTGCGAGCCGCGTCGTCACGCCGGCCGCGCCGATGTCGTAGGCGATGTGGCGCTTGAGCTGGTCGGCCGGCAGCCCGAGCGTGCCGTAGGGCTCGGGAATGGCGTTGCCGGCGTGGTCGCACAGGAGGATCAGGCCGGCATCGGCGCGGCCCGGCAGGATGCGGTAGCTGTCGTGCTCCTCGGCGCGGATAGTGCGCCCTGTCGATGCGTCGTCGGCCATGCGGCGACTATAGTTGTCATGCCGGCAGCCGCAAGGCTTTGTCCCGCTTGACGCTTCCCGTGCCGGGTCGGCAAATGAGCCGGCGAAGGCATGGGGTTCCGGCCGGCAATGGCGAGCGCAGAGGCACAGGCGGATAGGCACAGGACGCTGCGCGCGCTCTACGAGGCAGCCGTCGCCGCCGCCCACCCCGATGTGTGCCTCGTGCCGCATCTGCCGCAGCCGCCGGACGGCGGGCGCCTGTTCATCGTCGGCGCCGGCAAGGCGGCCGCCTCCATGGCCGTGGCCGCGGAAAGGCACTACCGCTCGCTCGGCCTGCTCGGCCGGGTCACGGGCTTCACCACGGCGCCGCACGGATCGCAAGAGGCGCTCGCCGCGCCGCTGCCCTCTGCCATCGAGATCGTCTCCGCCCGCCACCCGACCCCTGACGAGGCGAGTCAGGCCGCGGCCGAGCGGGCGCTGGCGCTCGTGGCCGCGGCCACACCCAGGGACCACGTGCTGGTGCTGCTGTCGGGGGGCGCCTCGTCGCTGTGGGCGGCGCCCGCGGCCGGGCTGACGCTCGCCGACAAGACCGGGCTGTCGCGCGGCCTCCTCAAGTGCGGCGCCGACATCCACGAGATGAACACGGTGCGCCGCCACGTCTCGCGCATCAAGGGCGGGCGCCTGCGCAAGGCGACGCCGGCGCCCATGCTCACGCTCGCCATCTCCGACGTGCCGGGAGACGACCCGGCCACGATCGGCTCGGGCCCCACCGTGCCCGATCCCACCACGCTCGCCGAGGCGCGTGCCGTCATCGCCCGCCGCGGCCCGGCACTGCAGGCCATCGGCCTCAGCCTGCCGCCGGCGGTCGCAGCTGCCCTCGACGATCCCGGCAACGAGACGCCCAAGCCCGGCGACCCGGCCTTCGCCAGCGCCGAATACCGCCTCATCGCCACACCGGCTGCGGCCATCGCCGCCGCCGCCGCGCTTGCCAGGCAGAAAGGCTACGAGGTGATCGACCTCGGCGACGCCGTCACCGGCGAGGCCCGCGAGGTGGCCGAGACGCATGCCCGGCTGGCACGCGATCTGGCCGCCGCCGGGCGCCGCGCCGCCATCCTCAGCGGGGGCGAGCTGTCAGTCACCGTGCGCAACGCGAAGGGACGCGGCGGGCGCAACCAGGAGTATGCGCTGGCCGCCGCCCTGGCCCTCGACGGGCTCGACAGCGTGAGCCTGCTGGCGGCCGATACCGACGGCATCGACGGCGGCACGGGCAAGGTCACGGACCCGGCCGGCGCCATCGTCGACGGCGGCACGGTCGCGCGCGCCCGCCACCTCGCCGCCGCGAAGTTCCTCGACAACAACGATGCCACCAGCTTCTTCGAGGCCGCCGGCGGCCTCATCGTGTGCGGACCCACCCAGACCAACGTCAATGATTTCCGTGTCATCCTGGTCGATGCCTGATGCAGGGCGCTGAGCCGACATTCACGGTGCTGGCGCCGCTCGCTGCCGCCGTCCTGCTGGCCACCGCGCTGGCGCCGGTCGCGCGCGCCGATCTCAAGCTCTGCAACACCACATCGAGCCGGATCGGCGTCGCCATCGGCTACCAGGACCCCAGTGGCTGGACCACGGAAGGGTGGTGGAACATCTCCGCCCAGACCTGCGAGACGCTCTACAAGGGCACGCTGTCGAGCCGCTTCTACTACATCCACGCCGTCGATTACGACCGCGGCGGGGAGTGGGCGGGCAAGTCCCTCATGTGCACGACCGATAAGGCTTTTACCATCCGGGGGGTTCAGGATTGCAGCCGACGTGGCTATAAGAGCACCGGCTTCTTCGAGGTCGACACGCAGGAAGCCAAGGACTGGACCATTCGCCTCACCGATCCCACCGAAAGGGCGCGCTGAGACATGAGACGGACGCGGCGCGTCAAGATCGTCGCCACCCTCGGACCTGCCTCCTACGCGCCGGAGATGATCGAGCGCCTGTTCGAGGCCGGCGTCGACGTGTTCCGCATCAACATGAGCCACTCGCCCTTCGACCTGGTGAAGAAGGTGCACGCGGCCGTGCGCGCGGCGGAGGCGAAGTTCAGCCGGCCGATCGGCATCCTGTGCGACCTGCAGGGCCCGAAGTTCCGGGTCGGCAACCTGGCGGGCGAGCGGGTGGCCCTGAGCGAGGGCGCCACGTTCCGGTTCGACGCCGACGAGGCGGCGGGCGGGCCCGAGCGGGTCTTCCTGCCGCACCCGCAGATCTTCGAGGCGGTCGAGACCGGGCACACGCTGCTGCTCGACGACGGCAAGATCCGCATGACCGTGATCGACCGCTCGCCCTCGCGGATCGAGGCCAAGGTGGTCGTGGGCGGCACGCTGGCGAGCCGCAAGGGCATCAGCCTGCCGGACACCGTGCTGCCGATCGGCCCGCTCACCGAGAAGGACCGCAAGGACCTCGACTTCGCGCTGCGGCTGGGGGTGGACTGGGTGGCCCTGTCGTTCGTGCAGCGCGGCGAGGACGTGCGCGTGGTGCGCGAGCTGATGGGTTCCAATCAGCAGGCCGCGCTGATGTCCAAGATCGAGAAGCCGGCAGCCATCACCGACCTCGACAGCATCATTACGTATTCGGACGGGCTGATGGTGGCGCGCGGCGACCTGGGCGTGGAGCTGCCCGTCGAGCGCGTTCCCGGGTTGCAGAAGCAGATCGTGGGCAAGTCGCGCGCGGCCGGCAAGCCGGTGGTCGTGGCCACGCAGATGCTGGAGAGCATGATCTCCTCGCCGGTGCCGACGCGTGCGGAGGTGTCGGACGTGGCCACGGCCGTGTTCGACGGCGCCGATGCCGTCATGCTGTCGGCGGAATCGGCCGTGGGCAAGTACCCGGTCGAGGCGATCCGCACCATGGACCGCATCGCCATCGAGGCAGAGAACGATCCGAGCTACGGCGCGCTCCTGCACGCCACGCGCACGCCGCCGCAGGCGACCACCGCCGATGCCATCGCCGCTGCCGCCCACACTGTCGCCGACACGCTCAAGCTCGCCGCCATCATCTGCTACACGGCGACCGGCTCCACGGCGCTGCGCGTCGCCCGCGAGCGCCCGGGTCTGCCGGTGATCGGCCTCACGCCCGTGCTGGGGACCGCGCGCCGGCTCGCGCTCGCCTGGGGCGTGCACTGCGTGCTCACCGGCGACCCCGAGAACCAGGCGGCAATGGTGCGCAAGGCCTGCCGCATCGCCTTCGAGGAAGGGTTCGCCAGAGCCGGCGAAGGCGTCATCATCGTCGCCGGCGTACCGCTGGGCTCGCCCGGCACCACCAACATGGTGCGCATCGCCCACATCGACGATCAGGGCAATCCTGTGGCCGAGGGCGTGTGAGCCGCGGGCCCGGCCTCATTTCACGGGGCGGCCGCCTCGCCCACCGGGTCCCTTCGGCAGACGACTTCGTAGTGCCTGGCGAAGCCATCGAAGTCCGCCAGAACGGCCCTGGCCTCGGGCTCGACGACCGCCACCTCGGGATCGGGTCCGGCGAATGCCTTGATGGTCTCCATGGACTCCCACAGCGTCACGGCGAGGAACTCCACGTTGCCGCCGTCGCTCTCACGACGCAGCAGGTAGGCGCCGCGGTGCCCCGGGATGGCGGCCAGGTGCGGCATCACGCTCTCCGCAAAGTGGCGGCAATAGGCGTCGGCGGTCGCGCGCGCGGCGCGTCCGCGCCAAGTCCGGGCGATCATGGCATCCTCCTCGCGTCTCGGCCTCCGTGCAGCGGGCGCCCTGCGGCGCCGCCGCCGTGGCCTTGAATGATAGCAATGGCGGGCCCGGGCAGAGCGACGGAACCGGCGATGCGACGCCGTTGTTTCGCGGTTCCGATCGAGCTTGTGGAGGGCCCATGCGGCGTCGAGGCCTACGGGGACTGGCGGCGCTCGTCATCGCCGCGACCGTGCCGGCCGGGCCGGGAACGGCGGCCGGCACCGCCGACATCCGCCTCGACAGCAAGGACGGCGTGCGCACGGCCATCGTCCGTCCGGCGCCGCAGCGGCCGGCGCCGACCGTCATCGTCCTGCACGGCGCGCTGGCCGACGGGGAGCGCACGGCACGCCGCTCGGGCTTTGCCGAGGCCGCCGCCGGCCGTGGCTTCGCCGCCGTCTTTCCCGACGGCATCAACCGGCAATGGAACGACGGGCGCGAGAGCGGTCCCGTCAGCAGCGTCGACGACGTGGGCTTCCTGCGCCGCCTTATTGCCCATCTCGCCCGCACCGGCATCGCCGACCCCGCGCACATCTATCTGGCCGGCATCTCCAACGGCGGCATGATGACGTTCCGCATGCTGTGCGAGGCCGCCGATCTCATCGCCGGCGCCGGTGCCGTCATTGCCAACATGCCGGCCGCGATCGGCGACGGCTGCCGGCCGGCACGGCCGGTGGCGCTCGCCATGCTCAACGGCACTGCCGATCCGCTGGTGCCTTACGCGGGCGGCGGTGTCGGCTTCGCCGGCCGACGCGGCGAGGTCTGGTCGGCCGAGCGCAGCGCCGCCTTCGTGGCGCGCCGGAACGGCTGCACCGATCCTCCCCACGAGGCCGTTCTCGCCGCCAGACCCGACGAGGCGACCAAGATCGTCCGCATCGACTGGTCACCGTGCAGCACGGGACGGACCGTCACGCTCTACCGCATCGAGGGTGGCGGCCACCAGCTGTACGGGCGCACGAGCGTGCTGCCTGCCGTGCTCGGTCCCGGCACGCAGCAAGTCTCGGCGCCCGACCTCATCCTCGAGATGTTCGCCGCTGCCGCCCGCTAGGGTGTTGCCGGTCTTTCGCCCGGTCCCCTGCCGTCATGCTCGGGCTTGGGATGCTCGGGCCCCTCGGCCTTCGCCGAGGGCAGGCAGGCCCGTGGATGACATGCGGCGCTCAGTGCACGCTGAAGACGCCGCCCACCATGCGCAGCTCGGCCGGTGTAATGAGCTTCTTGTGTGCCACGCGCACGCGGAACAACTTGCCGTCGAGGTTCTTCGACCAGAACTCGAGGAAGGTGCGAAGCCGCGGGAAGCGCGGGTGCATGTCGTAGTCCTGCCAGATGTAGCTCTGCAGCAGCGAGGGATGATCCGGCAGGCGGTAGAGGATCTCGGCGGTCGTCAAGCTGAAGCCGGCGAGCTGGGCACGGAAGTCTTTGTCAGTCGATGCGGTCATGATCATCACCTCCTGCCCCGCCCGACGCGCACCTGCGCCGATCGTATGCGCGATTCGTGCCAGATGGGTTGCGCCGTTCCCACAGCCATCTCCCGGTTGCGCCGCACACCCGGCGGGGACCACCAGCCTGGGAGTCTGCAACGAAAGTCGCTCGTGCGCAGTTCCAATCGAAACACGCATTTGCGCACCGGCGCCTGCGCGTGACTAGGGCGTCACGAGCCTGAGGCCGATCACGCCGGCAACAATCATGGCGATGAAGAGGAGACGAAGAGGATCGGCCGGCTCCGCGAAAAGCCAGATGCCGAGCAGCACTGTCCCGGCAGTGCCAATGCCGGTCCATACGGCATATGCGGTCCCCACAGGCAGCCGGCGGACGGCGACGCCGAGCAGCGCCAGGCTCGCCACGATGGCGGCAAGGGTGGCCACAGTGGGCAGGAGGCGTGTGAAGCCGTCCGTGTACTTGAGGCCGATCGCCCAGCCGATCTCCAGAATGCCGGCCAGGGTGAGAGCGAGCCATGCCATGCCTGAGCTCCATCGTTGCGGCCAGTCCGCCTCCTGCGCGTCTTCTGACCGCTCCCGGAAGGCTGCCCCGTGCTCCGAGACTTGGTCCCGCCGGAGCCCGGATCAAGGCGGTCGCCGAAGCTGGCACTCCCCTCTTGACACTGCTAACAGCCGTCCATATTACCACCGCCGACGCGCCGGCCGGCTGCCCTTCGGGGCCACGCCGCGGGCGCGCTGTCTGGCGGGACCGGAGTTCCCGCCGCAATCAATTCGGTTCCTGGATCGGTCCACTAACTGCGAGGTTGGCCCATGAAGTTTCGCCCCCTGCACGATCGCGTCGTCGTGCGCCGCATCGAAGAGGACATGAAGACCAGCGGTGGTATCATCATTCCGGACACCGCCAAGGAGAAGCCCATGCAGGGCGAGGTCATCGCCGTCGGGCCCGGCGCCCGCGACGAGCAGGGGCGGCTCGTGCCCCCCGACGTCAAGAAGGGTGAGCGGGTGCTGTTCGGCAAGTGGTCGGGCACGGAAGTGAAGATCGATGGCGAGGAGCTCCTCATCATGAAGGAGAGCGACATCCTCGGCGTGATCGAGGGAAAGGCCTCGGTCCGCGCCGCGGCCTGATCGCACGCTGGCCGGGGCTCGGCACCTTTGCCCGCGCCCTCTTCCACTTTTCGCAAGGTCAAAC
Organism: Hyphomicrobiaceae bacterium; assembly: GCA_035652635.1. Taxonomy (GTDB): domain Bacteria; phylum Pseudomonadota; class Alphaproteobacteria; order Rhizobiales; family Hyphomicrobiaceae; genus AWTP1-13. The sequence goes on from DASRDL010000489.1 coordinate 8,791, forward strand.
GAAGGGTGTCTGACCCCCTAGTGAGGATCCGACAATGGCAGCCAAAGACGTACGCTTCTCCCAGGACGCGCGCGAGCGCATGCTGCGCGGCGTCGATATTCTCGCCAATGCCGTCAAGGTGACGCTGGGCCCCAAGGGCCGCAACGTGGTGCTCGAGAAGAGCTTCGGCGCGCCGCGCACCACCAAGGACGGCGTCACCGTCGCCAAGGAG
>DASRDL010000490.1:0-10249 GCA_035652635.1 Hyphomicrobiaceae bacterium
GAGGTGGTGCCGCCGCAGAAGCTCGAGGCCGCGATTGCCGGCTGGGACGCCGGCCGCCACCTCGTTTTCTGCGACGAGGCGGCGGAGGAGAGCTGCCCCGTCACCGCGCTCGCCCGCGTCGCACCGGGTCCCCTGGCGCTGCTGGTGGGGCCCGAGGGCGGCTTCGAGGCGGCCGAGCGTGAGCTCCTCGCATCCAAGCCCTTCGTCACCCGCATTTCACTGGGGCCCCGCATCCTGCGCGCCGATACCGCCGCGGTCGCGGCTCTGGCCCTCCTCAATGCGGTGCTCGGCGACTGGCGTTAGCTGTCGGCGCTGCGCACGACTTGTGCGCCCCCCGGCTCATCAATTAACAAGGGTCGCCGCCCCAGTTGGCGGGAACCGAGCCTTCCGCCAGCGAGAACGGTAACAACCACATGTCCACCCGCCAGGACAGCGCACCCGCCCCCCTCGTGCGCTCGCGCGACGACCTCGTCGCCTGGATCGCGGCTGGCTCCAAGCCCGAGCCGGAGTGGCGCATCGGCACCGAGCACGAGAAGTTCCTGTTCTACACCGACAGCCTCCGGCCCGTGCCCTACGAGGGCCCGCGCGGCGTGCGCGCGCTGATGGAGGGCCTCATTGCCCGCTTCGGCTGGGAGCCGATCCTGGAGGGGAGCAACATCATTGCCCTGAAGCGCCCGGAGGGGGAACCAGGCGGCACAGTCTCGCTCGAGCCCGGCGGCCAGTTCGAGCTTTCCGGCGCCCCCCTCAGGACCGTGCACGAGGTGGGCGAGGAGACGCACGAGCACCTGGAGCAGGTGCTGGCGGTCGGCGGGCCGCTCAGGATCGGCTTCCTCGGCGTCGGCTTCTCGCCCAACTGGACGCTCGACGAGACGCCGCGCATGCCCAAGCAACGCTATGGCGTCATGACGCGCTACATGCCCAAGGTCGGCTCGCGCGGTCTCGACATGATGTATCGCACCTGCACCATCCAGGTGAACCTCGACTTCGCCGACGAGGCCGACATGGTGAAGAAGTTCCGCGTGTCGCTGGCGCTGCAGCCGGTGGCGACCGCGATCTTCGCTTGCTCGCCCTTCACCGAAGGCAGGCCGAACGGCTTCCTGTCCATGCGCAGCGAGGTGTGGCGCGACACCGACAGGGCGCGCACCGGCATGCTGCCCTTCGTGTTCGAGCCCGGCATGAGCTTCGAGCGCTACGTCGACTACGCGCTCGGGGTGCCGATGTATTTCGTCTACCGGGACGGCCGCTACATCGATGTGGCCGGCGCCTCGTTCCGCGACTTCATGGCCGGCCGCCTCGCGCAGCTGCCGGGCGAGCTGCCCACCCTCGACGACTGGTCGGACCATCTCACCACGCTCTTCCCCGAGGTGCGCATGAAGCGCTTCCTCGAGATGCGCGGCGCCGACGGCGGCCGCTGGCGCCGCATCTGCGCCGTGCCGGCGCTGTGGACCGGCCTGCTCTACGACCAGGCCTCGCTCGATGCAGCCTGGGACCTCGTCAAGGACTGGAGCGCGGAGGAGCGCCAGACGCTGCGCGATCACGTGCCCAGGACGGCCTTGCGCACGCCCTTCCGCGGCACGAGCGTGCTCGAGATCGCCCGGCAGGTGCTCGAGATCGCCAAGGCGGGCCTGCGCCGGCGCGGCCTGCGCAACGCCAAGGGCGAGGACGAGAGCATCTTCCTGGCGCCGGTCGAGGCCATCCTGCGCGACGGTCTCACGCCGGCGGACGAGATCCTGTTGCGCTACGAGCGCGACTGGGGCCGCCGCACCGACCCGCTGTTCACCGACTACGCGTTCTAGCCGGCCGCCGGCTTCCCGCAAGGCCGGCCCCGCCGACGCTCGGCAGCCTCGCGGCCCTCCTCAGTGTCAAGCGGAGCGGCGCGCCGCGCGCAGGTCGCGGAAGGAGACCAGGCGCCGGCGTCCTTCATCCCACAGCACGAGCCGCACGCACGCAATGCTCTGAAGCAGCGTCAGCCGCCCCACGTCTCTCAGCTCGGGGTGGTCGCGCAGCACGGCGGTCAGGCGGTAGTAGGGGATGCGGCTGGAGAGATGGTGCACGTGGTGGACGCCGATATTGGCGGTGAACCAGCGCAGGACGCCCGGCAGGTCGTAGTGCGAGCTGCCGTACAGGGCCGCCTCGTGCAGGCTCCAGGCCGGCGCTTCGGCCCAGTAGGTGTTCTCGAATTGATGCTGCACGTAGAACAGCCAAACGCCGATGGAGGCGGCGAGCAGCGTGATCGGCAGGTGCACGAGCAGGAACGGCTTGACGCCGACCAGCCACATCATCATCGGAATGAGGGCCGCGATGGCCGCATTGGTCGCCATCGTGCTGAGCCAGGGCTGCAGGCCCTCGCGCATCGCCCCGATCGGCAGCCGGTGCTGCACGATGAAGAGGTAGGCGGGGCCCAGGCCGAACATGACGATGGGGTTGCGGTAGAGCCGATAACCGAGCCGGCGCCAGCGCGACAGGGCGAGATACTCGCGCACGGTCAGCGTGTGGATGTCGCCGATGCCGCGGCGCTGGAGATCGCCGGAGCTGGCGTGGTGGATGGCGTGGCTCCGGCGCCAGACGTCGTAGGGCGTCAGGGTCAAGGCACCGATGGCGCGGCCGACCCAGTCGTTGGCGGCCCGATGGCGGAAGAAGGAGCCGTGCCCGCAGTCGTGCTGGATCATGAACAGGCGGACCAGGAACCCGCCGGCCGGGACCGCGAGCAACAGGCTCAGCCAGTAGCCGAAGCCGAGGGCCGCCCATACCAACGCCCAGCAGCCGGCGAAGGCGCCGGCTGTCACGGCCAGCTCGAGGGCGCTGCGGGCGTGGCTCGGCTGGCGATAGTCGGCGAGGATTTGCGTCCATCGGCGGGCTGCGACGGCCGCGGGGGCAGAGGGGTGTGATTTTCGCAAGGGCTGGTATCCGTCCTGGGGCTCCTCACGCGCAGGAGGCGCGTGCATGGGTCGCCTCTGTAGCACGTCCGTCGCGCCGCGCGTGCGACAACTTGAGGCTGTGGGCATTCAGGAGGCCATTTCCCTTCCTTCCCTTTCCGCGCCCCGTGCGAGGCGGCGCGCGATGTGCAGCCCCAGGGCGCGTGCGGCTCAAGGGCGGCGCAAGGCGAATATTCCTTGGCTGCGCAACCTTTGCCGGCCTGCCGGCTGTGGATCGCCCGGACGCCGCGGCCGCCCGGCGGCCCCCGTGTGCCCGAGAATCAGATAAGGCCTGTGCCGAGCAGGAGCGGGCGGAGAATGCGGGCGACATTGACGGCAATCGTATGCGCGACCGCGCTCGCCCTGTGGGGCTGTTGCGCCGAGCTCGATCATCTGCGCGCCACCGCATCGCTCGGACCGACGCCGGCCGCAGTCAAGCCGGCGCCCATCAAGCCGGCGCCCATCAAGCCGGCCGCCGCCAAGCCGGCCGCTGCGGAGCCGTCGGAGACCGAGCGCGCCAGGGCCTCCCAGGCCAAGCAGTGCGCGCAACGCCATATCGACCGGGCCAACGGCACGCTCGCCGAGACCGACGAGCAGAAACGCATGCGCGATGAAATCTGCGCGGCGTACTACAGGGGCAGCTGAACGCCGGCTGCCGCGACCATCCGCAGTCGCCGGCGACTGGCGGCCCGTCGCATCGTGCCGCGACCGGCCTACTTCTTCACCAGCGCGTCGCGGATCTCCCTGAGGTAGATCTCCGACGGCGTCGGCGCGGCGGCGGGCTTGGGCGCTTCCGTCTCGAACCGCTTCTTCAGGGTGATCACCGCCTTGATGACCAGGAACAGCACGAAGGCGATGATGGCAAAGTCGATCAGGCTCTGCAGGAAGGCGCCGTAGCGGATGAGCACGGGCGTTTGCGCCGTTCCCAGATTGACGGCGAGGTCCTTGAAGTCGACGCCGCTCAGGAGAAAGCCGATGGGCGGCATCAGCACGTTGTCCACCAGCGCCGAGACGATCTTGCCGAAGGCGGCGCCGATGATGACACCGACGGCGAGGTCCACGACGTTGCCCCGAAGGGCGAAGTCGCGGAATTCTGCCAGCCACTTCCAGTTCATGCGCTGAGCTCCTCGTTTCTGGGTCTTCGCCGAATGACGGGGCCCGAGCCTAGGCAGGGGCCGGCACCGCAGCAATCCCGCAGCCCGAGTCTCGGCGCCATGCTGCGCTGCCGCAAGACGGACGCCGCGCCCCGGTTAAGTGACGGCCCCGCGGCGGTTGGACAGTGGGGCCGGCTTCCAGCACTATGGGCCCGGAGGGGCAGTCCCATGGGCTGCGGGCGGAAGAACCGCGTGCGACGATGATCGAGGCTTGGAGCGTTGTCGCGCTGGCGCTCGGGTATGTGAGCGCCCTGTTCGCGCTGGCGTGGTATGCAGACCGGACGAGCCGGCTCGACAAGGGCGGGCGCGGCCGGCCGCTGATCTATGCCCTGTCTCTCGCCGTCTACTGCACCTCCTGGACGTTCTTCGGCAGCGTCGGGCTCGCCGCCTCCACCGGCTACAGCTTCATCCCGGTCTATCTGGGACCGGTGCTGCTGTTCGTGTTCGGCTGGCGTTTCCTGTTGCGCATCGTGCGCCTGGCCAAGAGCCAGAACATCACCTCGGTCGCCGACTTTCTCGCCGCCCGCTACGGCAAGAGCCAGGCCGTGGCCGCCATCGTCACGGTCATCGCCGTCGGCGGCACGCTGCCCTACATCGCCCTGCAGCTGAAGGCGGTGGCGATCTCCGTCGACGCGCTGCTGGGCGCGCGCCCCCTGCAGCAGCTCGCATTGCCCATCGACACGGCCTTCATCATCGCGCTGGCGATGGCCACCTTCGCCGTGCTTTTCGGCACCCGCCATATCGACGCCACCGAGCACCAGGAGGGCCTGATCGTGGCGGTGGCGGCGGAGTCGATCGTCAAGCTCGCGGCCTTCCTGACCGTCGGCTTTTTCGTGCTCTTCTCGGTGTTCGGCGGGCTCGGCGGCCTCGTGACGCGCGTCATGGAGAACCCCGAGGCGCACAAGATCTTCGCCAACGGCCTGCACGGCAGCGTGTGGATAACGGTGACCTTCCTGAGCCTGGTATGCATCCTGCTGCTGCCGCGCCAGTTTCACGTCACCGTGGTGGAGAACAACTCGGAGGAGGAGATCCGGCGCGCCACCTGGCTGTTCCCGGTCTACCTCGCGCTGATCAACCTCTTCGTCGTTCCTATCGCCGCCGCCGGCGTGCTCACGTTGCCCAAGCACTCCTTCGATGCCGACACGTTCGTGCTCGCCCTGCCGCTGTCGGCCGGTGCCGAGGCGACGACCCTGCTGGCCTTCGTCGGCGGGCTGTCGGCCGCCACCGCCATGGTGATCGTCGACTCGGTGGCGCTCGCCATCATGGTCTCCAACGGCCTCGTGCTGCCGCTGCTGCTGCGCCAGCGCGAGGACGAGCCCAAGGGCCCGCACCGCGACATGGCCCGGCTGCTGCTCGCCATCCGCCGCGTCGCCATCTTTGGCATCGTGCTGCTGGGCTACGTCTTCTACCGTGCGCTGGGCCAGACGCACGGGCTCGCCTCCATCGGCCTCGTGTCGTTCGCGGCCATCGCCCAGTTCGCGCCGGCGTTCTTCGGCGGCCTCATCTGGCGCAACGCCACGGCGCGCGGGGCCATTGCCGGCATCCTCACGGGCTTTGCGGTGTGGGCCTATACGCTGCTGCTGCCCTGGGTCATCGAGGCCGGCTGGATACAGCGCGCGCTCATGACGGAGGGCCCGTTCGGCCTGTCGTTCCTCTCGCCCAAGGCGCTGTTCTACCTGCAGCTCGAGCCGCTCACGCACGGCGTGTTCTGGAGCATCGCCGCCAACGTGCTGATGTTCGTCACCGTATCATTGATGCGCGCACCGGAACCCGTCGAGCGCCTGCAGGCGCGCGTGTTCGTGATGGGCGACCTGCCGCGGCCGCCGATCTCGCCCGCCTTCCGGCTGTGGCGCACGTCCGTCACCGCCGGCGACCTGCAGCACACGGTAGCCCGCTATCTCGGCACCGAGCGCGCCGAGCGCTCGTTCTCCGAGTTCGCCGAGAGCCGCGACGCCCCGATCAAGCCCGACGCGGAAGCGGACATCCACCTCCTGCGCTTCACCGAGCACCTGCTGGCGAGCGCCATCGGCGCCGCCTCCGCCCGCCTCGTCCTCACGCTGCTGCTGCGCCGGCGCGATGCCGGCAGCCAGACGGCGCTGCGCCTCCTCGACGACGCCTCCGAGGCTCTGCAGTACAACCGCGACCTGCTGCAGTCGGCCCTCGACCAGGTTCGCCACGGTCTGTCCGTGTTCGACAAGGACATGCGCCTCATCTGCTGGAACCGGCAGTTCCGCGAGCTCCTCGACCTGCCCTCGGATCTCGGCCGCGTCGGTGCCCCGCTCGACCGCATCCTGCGGGTGTGCGCCGAGCGCGGCGACTTCGGCCCCGGCGACGTCGACCGGCTCGTCGCCGACCGGCTGGACCGGCTGGCGGTGAAGCAGGAGGCCTTCCAGGAATACTTCGACGGCGGCCGGCGCATCCTGGAGATCCGCACGAGCCCCATGCCGCAGGGCGGCATCGTCACCACCTACTCCGACATCACGGAGCGCGTCGAGGCCGCCGAGGCACTGGCGCGCGCGAACGAGACGCTGGAGCGGCGCGTCAGGGAGCGCACCGCCGAGCTCACGGAGGTCAACGAGGCGCTGGCGGTGGCCAAGCGCAAGGCCGACGAGGCCAACCTCGACAAGACCCGCTTCCTGGCGGCGGCGAGCCACGACGTCCTGCAGCCGCTCAACGCCGCCCGCCTCTACGTCACGAGCCTGGTGGAGCGCACGCTCGGCGGGCCCGAGGCGACGCTCGCGCGCAACATCGATGCCTCGCTGGAGGCGGTCGAGGAGATCCTGGGGGTGCTGATCGAGATCTCGCGCCTCGACGCCGGCCGGCTCGAGCCCGACATATCGGTCTATCCCCTCAACGAGGTGTTCGAACGCCTGGAGGTGGAGTTCGCGCCGCTGGCGCGCGAGAAGGCGCTCGATTTGCGCATCCTGCCCACCACCCAGTGGGTGCGGTCGGACCGGCGCCTCATGCGCCGCGTGCTGCAGAACCTCGTGTCGAATGCCATCAAGTACACGGCCGCCGGTCGGGTGCTGATCGGCGTGCGGCGGCGGGGCGACCGGCTGGCGATCCTGGTGTGCGACACCGGCCCGGGCATTCCCCAGTCGAAGCGCACCCTCATATTCAAGGAGTTCCAGCGGCTGGAGGAGACGGCGAGCACCGTGCGCGGCCTGGGTCTCGGGTTGTCGATCGTGGAGCGGATCGGCAGGGTGCTCGGCCACCCGATCGGCCTCGAGTCGGTGCCGGGCCGCGGCTCCGTCTTCTCGGTGGAGCTGCCGCGGGCGGCGCCGCGCTTCGCCGACAAGCCCGGCGAGACGCTGGCGCCGTGGTCGGGCCGCATGGTCGGCCTCAACGTGCTGTGCATCGACAACGAGCCCGCCGTGCTTTCCGGCATGCAGACGCTGCTCGACGGCTGGGGATGCCGGGTGGTCACCGCCCAGAGCGCCGCCGAGGCCGCCCGCCGGCTCGACGAGAGCCGTGTCGTCCCCGACATCATCCTCGCCGACTACCATCTCGACGACGGCACCGGGCTCGAAGCCGTCGCCGCCCTGCGCGCCGCGTCGCGGACCCAGGCGCCGGTGATCGTCATCACCGCCGACCATTCGGCGCAGGTGCAGCGCGAGGTGCGCCTGCGCGGCTATGCGCTGCTGCGCAAGCCGCTCAAGGCCGCCGCCCTGCGTGCCCTCATGTACCAGCTCACGCGCCAGCGCGCCGTGGCGGCCGAGTAGCCGGGGTCGCCGACGGCCGCGTTCTCCCGTCTGTGTCGTGCGTGCCGTGGCCAAGCGACCGCCTGTCATTGCCGGAACGAGGTGGACGCCCTATGCCTTCGGCCGCACGAGGCAGCTGGCGGACGGCGGAGGATCGGGCGATGCAGCGGCGTGAGAAGGCGGACACGTCGGGGCCGGCCGAGGTGTTCCTCGCCTTCCTGCGCCTCGGGCTCACCTCGTTCGGCGGGCCGGTGGCGCACCTCGGCTACTTCCGCGAGGAGTTCGTGGCGCGGCGCAGGTGGCTGGGCGAGCAGGCCTATGCCGACCTCGTGGCGCTGTGCCAGTTCCTGCCCGGCCCGGCCAGCAGCCAGGTCGGCATGGCCATCGGATTGTCGCGGGCGGGATACACGGGCGCGCTGGCGGCGTGGGCGGCCTTCACGCTGCCTTCGGCGCTCGCCCTCGTCCTGTTCGCGCTCGGCCTGGAGGCGGTCGGCGAGGGTGCCGGCAGCGCCTGGCTGCACGGCCTCAAGGTGGCGGCCGTCGCCGTGGTCGCGCAGGCCGTCCTCGGCATGATGCGCTCGCTCGCCCCCGACCGGGAGCGGGCGACGCTGGCCGTGGTCGCCGCCGTCATCGCGCTTGCGGTGCCGACCGCCTGGGGGCAGGTGGCCGCCATCGTGGTGGGCGGCCTTGCCGGCGTCACGCTCCTGCGCGGCAACGCCGCCCCGGCCGAGCACGCCGCGTTGCCGCTCCCGGTCGGCCGCGGCGCCGGCGTGACGGCGCTCGCGGTGTTCTTCAGCCTGCTCGTCGGCCTGCCGATCCTCGCCACACAGTCGGGCAGTCCGGGCATCGCGCTCTTCGATTCCTTCTATCGCTCGGGCTCGCTCGTGTTCGGCGGCGGCCACGTAGTGCTGCCGCTGCTGCAGGCCGAGGTGGTGCCGCGCGGCTGGGTCTCCAACGATGCCTTCCTGGCCGGCTACGGTGCGGCGCAGGCGGTGCCCGGCCCGCTCTTCACCTTCGCCGCCTATCTGGGGGCGGTGATCGGCGGCTGGGGGGCGGCGGCGCTGTGCCTGGTGGCGGTGTTCCTGCCCTCGCTGCTCCTGGTGATCGGTGCCCTGCCCTTCTGGGAGGACCTGCGCCGGCGCGCCTGGGCCCAGTCGGCGCTGCGCGGTGTCAATGCCGCCGTCGTCGGCCTGCTCCTGGCGGCCCTCTATCACCCGGTGTGGACGGTGGGCATCAGGAGCGCGCAGGACTTCGCGCTCGGCGCCGCCGCCTTTCTCATGCTCTTTGCCTGGCAGGTGACGCCGTGGCTGGTGGTGGTGCTGTGCGCGCTGGCCGCCGGCGGCCTCGGGCTGCTCGCCTCGGTCGGGCTGGCGGCCTTTCCGGGTTGACCTGCGCCGGAAGGCGGCGCCGCAGGGCAGGCAAGGATCCGCGCCACGACATCCCGGCGCCGCCACCGTGACGTCATCCCGGCGATGCCGCTATGCCGTCATCCCGGCGCCGCTTGCGAGCGACAGCGAGCAAGCGGGAACAGGCCGGGACCCATGCACGTCTCGGCGTCCGCGTCGCATGCGGCTGACGCGCCGACTCCTCCGATCGCCGGTAACGCGTCCGATCGCGCACTTACATCGACCCCAATCATCGATGTGCCGTGTACTGGGTCCCGGCCTTCGCCGGGATGACGCTGGTGGGGGTCGCCGGGGACGGATAGTCGCGAGCGGAGAGCAAGCGGGCACGTGCCTGGGTCCCGGCCTTCGCCGGGATGACGGTGGGGGAGGTCGCCGGGGACGCGATACGCACGAGCGGAGAGCGAGCGGGCCCGTGCCTGGGTCCCGGCCTTCGCCGGGATGACGCTGGTGGGGGTCGCCGGGGACGCGATACTCACGAGCGGAGAGCGAGCGGGCCCGTGCCTGGGTCCCGGCCTTCGCCGGGATGACGGTGGGGGAGGTCGCCGGGGACGGATAATCGCGAGCGGAGAGCGAGCGGGCCCGTGCCTGGGTCCCGGCCTTCGCCGGGATGACGGTGGTGGGAACGATTGCGCCACACGCCAACGGAACGATGGCACCACAGGGGAACGGAACGCTGGCGGCACATTCCAACGTCATCCCGGCGATGCCGCTATGCCGTCATCCCGGCGCCGCTTGCGAGCGACAGCGAGCAAGCGGGAACAGGCCGGGACCCATGCACGTCTCGGCGCCCGCGTCGCATGCGGCTGACGCGCCGACGCCTCCGATCGCCGGCAACGCGTCCGATCGCGCACTTACATCGACCCCAATCATCGATGTGCCGTGTACTGGGTCCCGGCCTTCGCCGGGATGACGGTGGGGGAGGTCGTCGGGGAAGCGATACTCGCGAGCGGAGAGCGAGCGGGCCCGTACCTGGGTCCCGGCCTTCGCCGGGATGACGCTGGTGGGGGTCGCCGGGGACGGATAATCGCGAGCGGAGAGCAAACGGGCCCATGCCTGGGTCCCGGCCTTCGCCG
>DASRDL010000491.1:0-14389 GCA_035652635.1 Hyphomicrobiaceae bacterium
GCCGCAGCTGTCGTTCACGGAGAGCGCCTGCGTGCAGTGCGGGGTGTGCGTGGCCACCTGCCCGGAGAAGGTCATCGCCCTCGAGCCGCGCTACAACTTCGCCACCGCGGCCATGAGCCCCGAGATCGTCAAGGGCGAGGAACCCTTCCACTGCGTCAGCTGCGGCAAGGCCTTCGGCACCAGATCGTCCATCGAGCGGGTCCTGGAGCGGCTCAAGGGCAGGCACGCCATGTTCCAGACCGAGGCGCAGCTGCGCCTCATCCAGATGTGCGACACCTGCCGCGTGGTTGCCGTTGCGGAGGCGCAAGAGGATCCCATGCGCGGCCCCGACCGCCCGCGCATGCGCACCACCGACGACTACCTGGCCGAGGCCGCCGCGGACAAGAAAGGCAAGACGCCGGAGGACTACCTGAACTGAGCCGAGCCGACGCGCAGGGGCCCAGCGCAGGCCGGATGAGCGAAAATGTCCAGGCAGCAGCGCCGCAAGCGAGAGCGCGAACTTGCAAAGCTCACCGGCGAGGTGCGTCGCGTGGGGCTGCCCCTGCCGCATCGCCCCGAGGCGACCATGGCCCTGGCGCTCGCCGTCCGCGACGAGCTGCGCGATCGGAGCACGCCCGCGCGCGCCTCCAGGGCCGCGGCGCTGATCGAGCGCGTGTTCGACCTCACTCTGCTCCGGCTGCCGCCGGCCGAGCGGCATCCTCCCCTCGCCTGCGCCGAGGGCTGTGCCTACTGCTGCCACAACGAGGTGATGGCGACGGCGCCGGAGGTGTTTCTCGCCGCCGGCAAGCTGCGGGCGGGCGGCGGCATCGACGCGGGCACGGTCGTCGGCAGGTGCGAGGCGGTTGCACCGGCGCGCGCCGCCGGTGGACGGCCGCCCTGCCCGCTGCTGGAGCGCGATCGATGCTCGGTCTACGCCGGCCGTCCGCTGGTGTGCCGCAAGCACACCTCCTTCGCGCTCGCCGCCTGCCGCAGCGAGCACGAGGGCCGGCCCGTGCGCGTGCCGATCCGGCCATTCGACCAGAAGCTGTTCGAGTGCTGCGCCGTGGCGCTGCTGACCGGCATGCGGCTGTGGGACGGCCGCCGGGGTGCCGTCTTCGAGCTTTCCGGCGCACTGGGCGCCGCACTGCAGGACCCCGGCGCCGAGGAGCGCTGGCTGGCGGGAGAGGACGTGTTCGCGGGCATTGCCAGCCAGGCGAAGCTGCCCGGCATCGACGAGCACGCGGCCTTCATCTGGGCCGAGCTCGGCGGGGATGCGGCCTGACGGGGCCTTGCACTCCCGTCGGGTCGGCTGCGCGCCGGCGCGGGCTTGGCGCGGGGGGCGCCTTCGGGGATGATGACCGGCACGGGCGCGAGCGGCCGCCGTCACGGATGGGTCAGGGCATGAGCTACGAGACGCTGAAGGTCGCCATCGGCGACGATCGGGTCGGCATCATCACCATGAACCGGCCCGAGGTGAAGAATGCGATGAACACGCAGATGATGACGGAGCTGCGCGACTGCTTCGCCAACTTCTACGTCGATCACGATGCCGCCGCCTGCCTGGTGCTGACCGGCACGGGCAGCGCCTTCTGCAGCGGCGGCGACCTCAAGGAGCGCAAGGGCATGACGGACGCGGCCTGGCGCCGCCAGCATGCCATCGTCGAGCAGATGGTGCGCGCCATGCACGATTGCCCGATACCCATCATCGCCGCGGTCAACGGGCCGGCCTATGCCGGCGGCATGGAGGTGGCCCTGGCCTCCGACTTCGTCTACGCGGCGCAATCGGCCCGCTTCGCGCTCACCGAGGTGAGCCTCGGCATCATCCCGGGTGCCGCCGGCACGCAGAACCTGCCGCGCGCGGTGGGCGTGCGCCGCGCCAAGGAGCTGATCCTGACCGCCTCGCCGTTCACCGCCGCCCAAGCCTACGAGTGGGGCATGGTCAACAAGGTATGCGCGGACGACAAGCTGATGGACGAGGTGCGGGCGGTGGCGCGCCGCATCGCCGAGAACGCGCCGATCTCGGTGCGGCAGGCCAAGAAGGCACTCGACAAGGCCACCGAGCTCGACCGCACCTCGGGCTACGCCTTCGAGATCGAGGCCTACAACCGCACGGTGGGCACCGAGGACCGGCAGGAAGGCATCAACGCTTTCAACGAGAAGCGGAAGCCGCGCTACAAGGGGCGATGAGCCCGGTATGCCTGCCGATTTGATCGGTCGGACGTCTTCGCTGGCCACAATCGCATCCCACCTGGATGTGGTGCGAAGGAAGGCGAGGACGGCCATGACCTCACGCAAGGACTTCATCAGCCAGGATTATTTCCGCAATCAGGCTTCCGCCATTGCGCGCCTGCGCGCTCAGGGGCCGGTGCTGCGGGTGCACTTCCCGATCATCGGCAAGGTGTGGATCACGACCACGCAAGAGCTGGCCGGCCGTGTCCTGAAGGACAGCGAGACCTTCACCCTGCGCAAGCCCGATGGTTCTCTCGGCCGCATTGCGTGGTTCCTGCCGCCCTCCATGCGCGCCATGGCGGACAACATGCTGACCATGGACGAGCCGGACCACACGCGGCTGCGCCAGATCGTGGACGAAGCGTTCCGGCGGCGGGCCATCCTCGACATGGAGCCGCGTATACAGGCGCTTGCCGAAGGGCTGGCGGACAGGCTCTTTGCGGAAGGGACGCCCGCTGACCTGGTTCAGCGCTACGCACGCAGGCTGCCGCTGGAAGTGATCTGCGAGCTGCTGGGATTGCCGGAGGAAGATCGAGGTGCGTTTACGGCCTGGTCGGCGCGCGTCACGCATATCAAGAATCTCATGAGCCTGTTCGGACTGCTGCCCGCCATGGGCGCGATGCGGCGCTATCTCGCGCAGCGGCTCGACAAGGTGCGCGCCGAGGGCGGCGATGGCTTGATCGCGGAGCTGGTACGCGCCGAGAAGGAAGGGCAGCGGATCAGCCGGGACGAGATGATCGCGATGGTGTTCCTGCTGCTCGGCGCGGGATCGGAGACCACGGCGCACTTGATCAGCGGGTCCGTGTACGAGCTGACGCGCAACCCGGGCTTGCGCGACTGGCTGGTGGCGGACTGGGATCGCGCCAGTCTGGCGGTCGAGGAGCTCCTGCGCTATCTCTCGCCGGTGCAGTTCACCAAGCCGCGCCACGTGCGCAAGGATGTCGATCTCGGCGGCACCGGCGTGAAGAAGGGCGATCGCATCATGGTGATGGTGGCGGCGGCGAACATGGACCCGGCGGCAAATGCGTGTCCCGAGCGCATGGATCTGGAGCGGCGGCCAAATCGTCATCTCGCTTTCGGTACGGGCATCCACTTCTGCCTCGGCCACCAGCTTGCGCGCATCGAAGGCAGGTGCGCTCTGAAGGCCTTGTTCACCCGCTGGCCCAAGTTGGAGCTGGCGGTGCCGGAGACCGACGTCAAGTGGCTGGAACGGCCGGGGCTGAGCGCGATCGCCAGTCTCCCGGTCTCGCCCGGACAGCAGCAACAGCAGACGCAACTCAGGAAGCAGGCCGCATGACTGACAGTAAGGACGCCGTCTCCATCCCGCTCGATCCAGGGTTTCCCGACATCCGCGAGGGGGTGCGGCGCATCTGCGAGCAGTATCCCAACGCCTACTGGGTGAAGCTCGACCACGAGGGCGCCTACCCGTTCGAGTTCGTCAATGCGCTGACCGAGGCCGGCTACCTGGGCGCCCTGATCCCGGAGGAGTACGGCGGCGCGGGGCTGCCGATCTCGGCCGGCTGCGCCATTCTCGAGACCATCCACGAGCAGGGCTGCAACGCCGCCGCCTGCCACGCCCAGATGTACACCATGGGCACGGTGCTCAGGCACGGCAGCAAGGCGCAGAAGCAGAAGTATCTGCCGGGCATCGCCTCGGGCAAGCTCAGGCTGCAGGCCTTCGGCGTCACCGAGCCCACCACCGGCTCCGACACCACCCAGCTCAAGACGCGCGCCGACAAGAAGGGCAACGACCGCTACGTCGTCAACGGCCAGAAGGTGTGGACCAGCCGCGTCCTGCAGTCCGATCTCATGCTGCTGCTCGCCCGCACCACGCCTCCCGACAAGGTGCGCAAGCGCTCGGAGGGCCTCTCCGTGTTCCTGGTCGACCTGCGCGAGGCCAAGGGGCGCGGCATCGAGATCAAGAAGATCGACGCCATGCTCAACCACAACACTTGCGAGGTGTTCTTCGACAACCTCGAGGTGCCGGCCGAGAACCTGATCGGCGAGGAGGGGCAGGGCTTCCGGTACATCGTCGACAGCATGAACGCCGAGCGCATTCTGATCGCCGCGGAGTGCCTGGGCGATGCCAAGTACTTCATCCGCCGCGCCGCCGAGTATGCCAAGGAGCGCGTGGTGTTCGGCCGGCCGATCGGTCAGAACCAGGGGGTGGCCTTCCCCATCGCCCGCGCGCACGCCGATCTCGTCGCAGCCGAGCTGGTGGTGAAGAAGGCGGCCGCCCTGTTCGAGGCCGAGCGCGACTGCGGCGCGGAGGCCAACATGGGCAAGATGCTGGCGGCCGACGCCTCCTGGAAGGCGGCCGAGGCGTGCCTGCAGACCTTCGGCGGCTTCGGCTATGCGCGCGAGTACGGCATCGAGCGCAAGTGGCGCGAGTGCCGCCTCTATCAGACGGCGCCCATTTCCACCAACATGGTGCTGGCCTTTATCGCCCAGCACGTGCTGGGCCTGCCGCGGTCCTACTGACGAGGCGGACGGGCCCCCGAGGGCCGTGGGCTCTGGGGCTTGCAGCGTTGCAGCACCAAGCGCGGTAGCGTTACTGCGCCGATGGTGCACACGGTCGCAGGTGCTCCATCTTGCGGTGCAGCATCGGCCTCACCACATATCGACGGTCCAACCCAAACAGAGAGCACAGCGGTCGTCGGCCGGGCTCCGGTCGGCGCCATCATCGATTCAGCATGTCGAAGAACGCAAAGAAGCAGGCGAAGACGATCAAGACCGTGGCGAACCTGGAGGCCAAGGACTGCCGTTGGCCCATCGGTGACCCGCGCCAGGAAGACTTCCACTTCTGCGGCGCTCACCGGATGCCGGGCCGGCCCTATTGCGAGCTGCATTGGCGCATGTCGTTGCAGCCCGAGCGCACGCGTGAGGCGCACGCGGCTCCCGTGCCCCGCAAGGCGGCCTGAAGCTTCGTCGGCCGGGTGGTGGCCGGGCTCGCCGGTCACCCTGCGGCGACGGCCCCCGAGCGACCCCGGTCAACGGTGGCGGAGAGGGCGGGATTCGAACCCGCGATACCCTTGCGAGTATGCCGCATTTCGAGTGCGGTGCTTTCAACCACTCAGCCACCTCTCCGAAGCCGCCTCACCTAGCCTCAGCGGCCAGCCAGTGCAAGCCCTTGTTGCCGCGCCGAGGCCCGCCGCGCCGGTTCGGCGGCGCGGCCGTCGCATGGGCTCGGCCGTCGCTCACTTGACGACGAACGTGCCCTTCATGCCGGTCTCGTAGTGGCCGGGGATCAGGCAGGCGAACTCGAAGGTGCCGGCCTTGGTGAAGCGCCAGACGATCTCGGCCGTGGCGTTGGGCATCAGGCGGGCGCCGTTGGGCTCCGTGTGCGCCATGTCCGGCCGCTCCGCCATCTCCTTCTTGTGCTTGGCGTTGTTGGCGAACGAGTCGATCAGGAACTCGTGGTCGACCGTGCCGACGTTCTTGAGCACGAACCTGATCTGCTCGCCCCTCTTCACCTCCAGCCTGTCGGGCGTGTAGGCCATCGTGCCGGGGCCGTCGGTCATGAGGATCTCGACCGTTCGGGACGGCTTCTTGGGATCGCCGGGCTCGCCGGCGGCAAAGCCGCGTTCGTCGCCGTGGACGTGTGCGGACGCCGGGCCGAAGACGATGGGACCCGACGCCGCCCCCGCTGTGGCGACGGCCGCCGCTGCGACCAGCCCGGCGACCATAGCTCTCCTCCGCATTTCCGTGTCTCCCGCTCGCTAGTTGAACTTGGCCTGCACGGTCTTGCCGGAGGGCAGCTTGATCTGCACCGCACCCTTGAGGTTTGCGGGCAGCGGCACGGCCGACGCGCCGGCGAGCTTGTTGGCGCTCTCCGGCGACAGCTCGATGCGCTGCGGCTTGCCGCCGACCACGAAGATGCCGATCGCCTTGTAGCCCTTGACGTCGATTGGCTTGTCGTCCTCGTCGTTGATGTAGACCGCGAGCAAGGTGTCCTTGGCGACCATCTCGACGTGGTAGTCGCCGGCATCCACCTTGGGACCGCCGTGTGGTCCCTTGCTCGGTCCATGGGCAAGGGCGCCGGTGGCGATCAGCAGCGCGGCGGCGGCAGGCATCAGTCGCTTCATTGGCTCTCTCCTTCTCTCGTCAATAGGCATGCGTCGCTCGGGCCGGCTCAGGCACCGATGTCAGCTGCGCGCTCCCGAGCAGGCGCGCCAGAGGTTTCGCGCCGAAGCGCAGGAACAGGATCGGCGTCAGCACGGCGTCGAGCAGCGTGGCGCTGATCAGGCCGCCGAAGATGGTGACGGCGACGGGGTGCAGCACCTCCTTGCCGGGCGCGCCGGCATCGACCATCAGCGGCAGCAGGGCGAGGCCCGCCGCCAGCGCCGTCATGAGGACAGGCGTCATGCGCTCGAGGCTGCCGCGGATCACCAGGTCGCGGCCGAACACCATGTTCTCGTTGAGCGCCAGGTTGATGTAGTGGCTGATCTTGAGGATGCCGTTGCGCGAGGCGATGCCGGTGAGCGTGATGAAGCCGATCATGGAGGCGACCGACAGCGGCTGCCCGGCGATCCACAGCGCGGCGACGCTGCCGATCAGCGCCAGCGGCACGCTCGCCATGACGATGAGCGCCAGCACGGCCGAGCGATAGCGGCTGTAGAGGATGGCGAAGATGGTCGCCAGCGACAGCAGTGAGAGGAGCGCGATGGTGCGGGCAGCCTCCTCCTGGGCCTGGAAGGTGCCCTCGAGCGACGTGAACACGCCCGACGGCAGATTCATGCCGGCAAGCACCCGCCGGATCTCGGCGACGAGCCGGCCCATGTCGGCCGAGCCCTTGGCGTTGGCCAGCACCACGGCGCGGCGCTTGCTGTTCTCGCGCAGGATCTGATTGGGTCCGTCGCCCTCCCGCACCTCCGCGATGTGGCGCACCGGCACCCAGCCATAGGGCGTCTCGATGAGCAGGTCGCCGAGGCCGGTGGTCGTGCGCTGGCTGTCGCTCAGGCGCATGACCACGTCGAAGCGGCGCGAGCCGTCGAAAAGACGCGAGACGACGCGGCCGTTGGAGAGGCGCTCGAGCTGCTCGGTGATCACCTGCGGCTGCAGGCCGTAGAGGGCCGCGCGCGTGTAGTCGACCGTGATCTCGAGCTGCGGGATGCGCACCTGCTTCTCGACCTGCAGGTCGGCGAGGCCCTCGATCCGGGCGAGCCGCGCGCGGGCGTCCTCGGCCACGGCTCTCAGCGCATCCAGGTCCTCGCCGAAGAACTTGACGACGATCTGCGCCCGCACGCCCGACAGCATGTGATCGAGGCGGTGCGAGATGGGCTGGCCGACGTTGAGCGACACCGGCAGCACGGCGAGCCGCGCGCGCAGATCGGCGACGATGGCATCCTTGGGCCGCCCCGGCCCGAGCTCGACCTCGATGTCGGAGGAGTGGACGCCCTCGGCGTGCTCGTCGAGCTCGGCACGGCCGGTGCGCCGACCGACGGCTTTGACCTCGGGGATGCCGAGGATCAGCCGCTCGGCGATGCGCCCGACACGGTCCGACTCGGCGAGCGAGATGCCGGGGTTCAGCGCCATGTTGATGGTGAGGCTGCCCTCGTTGAAGGGCGGCAGGAAGGCACGCGGCAACAGCGCGGCGACGCCGGCCGCCACCGCCACGGCGACGGCGGCCGCCGTCATCAGCCGTCGCTGGTGCTCGAAGGCATGGCCGAGCAGCGCGCGGTTGCCGCGCTTGAGCGTGCGCACGAGCCAGCTCTCGCGCGCGTCCAGCCGCCGCAGCGACGGCAGCATGTAGTAGGCCATCACCGGCGTCAGAGTGACCGACACCACGAGGCTCGCCAGGATGGAGACGATGTAGGCCTGCCCGACCGGCACGAACAGGCGGCCCTCGATGCCGGAGAGGGCAAAGAGGGGCACGAACACCAGCACGATGATGAGCGTGGCGTAGAGGATGCCCGACCGCACCTCGCTCGACGCCGACACCACGACGTCGAAAACGGTGTGCGGATCGCCCCGCTCGCGATTCTCCCGCAGCCGCCTGAAGATGTTCTCGACGCCGACGACCGCATCGTCGACCAGCTCGCCGATGGCGATCGCGAGCCCGCCGAGCGTCATCGTGTTAATGGAAAGCCCCATCAAATGGAAGATGATGGCGGTCGACAGCACCGACACCGGTATGGCGGTGAGCGAGATGGCGGTGGTGCGCCAGTTGAGGAGGAAGGCGAACAGCACCACGGCGACCACAGCCACCGCCTCGAACAGCACCCTGGTGACGTTGTCGATCGAGGTCTCAATGAAGTTGGCCTGGCGGAAGAGGATGTTGTCGGCCTTGATGCCGTGCGGCAGCGCGGGCGTCAGCTCGGCGAGCGCCGTCTCGATCTCCCTGGTGAGCCGCACGGTGTCGACGTCGGGCTGCTTCTCGATGGAGATCACCACCGCCGGCGCGCCCATGTAGCCGGCATCGCCGCGCTTGGTGCGGGCGCCGAAGCTCACGTCCGCCACCTGCCGCAGGTGGATCGGCCGGTTGCCCGATCGGGCAACGACCAGGTTGCCGAGGTCCTCGAGCCTCAGCGAGCGGCCGATGTTGCGGATCAGGAATTCCTGGGCGTACTGCTCGGTGAAGCCGCCGCCGGTGTTGCCCCCGAACTGGGAGAGCGCCTTCTCCAGCTGCTCGTAGGTGACGCCCAGCGCGCGCAAGGCCGCCGGATGCGGCGCGACGCGATACTGGCGTACCTCCCCGCCCATCGGGATGACCTGGGCCACGCCGGGGATGGTGAGGAGCCGCGGGCGCACCACGAAGTCGGCGACCTCACGCACGCTCATGGGCGACACGCCCTCGGGCGCCGTCAGGGCGACGAGCAGGATCTGGCCCATGATCGAGTTGACCGGGCCCATCTGCGGCGTGGTGTTGGGCGGCAGCTGGGACTGCACCAGGGTCAGGCGCTCGGCGACCTGCTGGCGGTTGCGGAAGATGTCGGTGCCCCAGGCGAACTCCACGTAGACGATGGAGAGGCCCACGCCCGAGACCGAGCGCACCCGCGTCACGCCGGGCAGGCCGTTCATCTGCGTCTCGATCAGGTAGGTGACGCGCTGCTCCACCTCCTGCGGCGCCAGTCCCTCGGCCTCCGTCATGATGGTCACGGTGGGACGGTTGAGATCGGGGAACACGTCGACCGGCAGCCGGCGGGCCGTGAGCGCACCGAACACGACGAGCACGACGGCGGCGACCAGCACCAGGATGCGGCTCTTGAGCGCCTGCGCGACGATGAAGGTGAACATGGCCGCGCCCTATCTGATCTGGTTCAAGAGCTCGGCGCCCTGCACCACCACGCGCTTGCCTTCGCCCAATCCGTCGAGGATGAGGACGCGGTCGGCATCGAGCGGCTCGGCCCTGACGATGCGCGGCTCGAAGCGCTCGGCAGCCGTGTGCTCGAACACGACAGTCTGGCCGTTGGCGCTGCGCAGGGCGCTGGCGCGCGGCACGGCGATGCCGCTTGTCACGTCGCCGGTGACTGCGAGCACCGTCACCAGCTGCCCGACGCGCAGACCCTTCTCCTCGCCCTCGATCGAGAAGTGCACCGGGATCGCCTGGCTGCGGTCGGCGAGGCCGGCCCCCTGGAAGGTCAAGGCAAGCTTGCGCCCCTCTCCGGTCCGCGCCGTGGCCTGCTGTGCCTCGGGCAGGGGGCTGAAGGTGAGGGCCTCGACCCACAGCCGCGACGGATCGACGATCTGGAACACGACCGCGTTGGTCTCCGCGATCTGGCCGGCGACGGCGTTGGCGGAGGCGACGATGCCCGACACCGGCGCGATCAGCTTTTCCGATTCGGCGCGCGTCCTGTCGAGCGCGGCGCGGCGCTCGCGCAGGCCCTGCAGCTCGAGCAGGGCTTCATCGAGCGTGACCCTGGTGGCGGCGCCCGTCTGGATCAGCCGCTCGTAGCGTGCCACGCGCTTCTCGACGATGGAGATCTGCTGCTCCAGCTCTCCCTGCTTCTGGCGCATGTCGGACACGTCGATGGCCTGGAACGGGGGCGTCACGTAGGCGAGGAGGTCTCCCGCCTTCACCGGCGTGCCGAGGCGGGGGAAGCCACCCTCCGGCGGCGACAGGCGGCCGCTGACCGAGGCCTGGACGAGACCGCTGGCATTGGGGTCGGGAATGATCCGCCCCGGCAGCTCGACCGTCCGCGGGTGGTCGGAGGCCCGCGCCAGCATGGTGCGGATGGCGAGGATGCGCTGCACCGACTTCGGCACGAACAGCGCGCCGTCGGGCAGTCGCTGCGCGACCTCGCCGCCGAGGTTGGCCGGGGCCTTCGCCTCGTCGTGATCGTGGCCCTCGTGTGCCGGCGCCGGGCCGGGGGGAAGGAGCAGCGCGAGGAACGCCAGCGCCGTGAGCCCGCGGCCCGCACGCCGCAGGAAGGCCGCGGCGGCGAGGCCGGCAACGAAGCCGACGAGTCCGACGATGGCCATGCGGCCCGAGGCCAGAGTGTCCTTGAGGCCTCGGGCCATGGCCGGGGTGAAGAACCACCCCCCGCCGTCGGCGTCCCGCTCGCTCGTGCCGGCGGCAATGGTGAGCGTGCCGGCGAGCACCTCGGTGTGCTCGCCCGCCGTCACGGTGAAGATGAGGTCGTGCGATCCCGGTGTCGCCCAGGGCGCAGCGATGCGATAGGTGCCGTCCCTGGGCTCCGCAGCGGCAGGACCTGCCGGCGTCTCCACGGCGATGCGGGCGTCGACGATGGGCGCGTTGGTCTCGAAGTCGTCGAGGCTGAGGACGAGGTCGCTGCCCTGCCGGACCGCGACCAGCTCGAAGGGACCGGAGGCAGCTGAGAGCCGCGGCTGCAAGGTTGCGACCGGCGGCGCCTTGGCCTCCTCGGCGTGATCGTGGCCCTCGTGTCCGAGCGCGGCGGTCGTCGTCAACAGGATGGCGGCGAGCGCCGTCCGCAACAGCGGAAGGATAGAGGTCATGCTGAACCCTTGGTCTGTGGGCACCGATCGTTGCGTGCCCGCGAGCAATGCCGTCAGCGCCGCGGGAGCCGAAGCGTCCGCGGCGTTTCAGACCAGGGCGTCAGGCGGCTTCGGCAACGCGCCCGGCGCAATGCCGGGTCCCCCGCGTTCGGTGAGGTGGGGAGGCAAGCGGGTTGCCGGTGGCGGAAAGAGATCGACGGCAGCCGGCAGGCTGATGCCGCAGCAGGCGTGCGCGCCCGAATTGCAGCAGCTGCACTGGCAGCTCCAGGGCGCCACCGCGCCCGGCGCGACGGGCTGTGCGGTGATCTCGCTCAGCGACCGCGTGCCGGCCGGCCGGTCGGGCCTGTGCTCGGCGTGGGCGGCCGGTGCAGCCTTCCGTGCCTCTGTGGCGGCGGGCGCCGTGACCGCGACCGGGTGCGCCGTCGCCACCGCGGGCGGTGCCGCATGGCTGTGCCCGGCGTGGGCGCTTGCCGCCGCCGGCATGCCGACGGCCGCCATGGCGAGCGACGCCACGACGGTCAGCAGGCGCAGCAATGGCACGTGCCACAACATCCGTCGCCTTCGCATTTCCGCCCGACAGGATATCGTCCGCCCTGCCCCCCAGGTCAAGGGAGGCCCTGGGGTCCGCGCTGTCACGCCTGCGCTCGACGCCGGGCCCGCCGGCCCGTCGCCGATGTTGTCCGAGGCAGGAAACCTGCCTAGCATCTGGGCGTGAATGAGGCGGAAGCGCCCCAGTGGCGGCATCCCGCTCCTTATCGAGTATCAGCAACGAGCGAGGGCAGCCGCGATGGCCGGCATTCTGTCCGTTTTCAACGATTGCGCGCCGGAGGGCGCGGAGCACTTCGAACGCTGGTACATCCGCGAGCACCTGCAGGAGCGGGTGGGCGTGCCGGGCTTCCGCTTCGGCCGCCGCTATGAGCTCGTCTCCGGCGGCGACCGGCGCTTCTTCGCCTTCTACGAGGTGGAGACGCCGGCGGTCCTTTCCTCGCGGCCTTACATGGCGCGTCTCGAGGCGCCCACGCCGTGGACCACGGAGGCAATGAAGTACTTTCGCAACGCCGTGCGCACGGTGTGCGATCTGAGGGCGGCGGCCGGCGATCTCATCGGCTCGCACGCCGTCGTGCTCCGCGCCGACGGCGCCATGGCTCCCACCGCGGCGGCGTCGGACCTCGTGCGCAAGCTCGCTGCCGAGGACGGCATCGCGCGCGTGCAGCTGTGGACCGCCTCGTCGAGCCAGACGCCCACCGACACCGCCGAAATGAGGAGCCGCGGCAGGGATCAGCTCGCCGCCGGCGCGCTGGTCGTGGAGACGATCCGCCGCTCCGACGCGGAGCGTGTCGCGGCAAGGCTCGGGGCGCAGGTTCCCGCGGAGCTCGGTGTGACCGGCGCGCGGGCGATCGGCATCTATGGGCTGCTGTGCGTCTATCCGGGCGCCCGGGCGCTGACATCGGCCTGACGCGAGCACCGCCATGATCGTCGACGTGCGCACCTACACGCTGGTCCCGCGCAAGCTCGGGAAGTACGTCGAGTTGTTCGAGCGGCACGCGCTGCCGGTGATGCAGCGGCACGGCCTCGAGCTCCTGGGCTACTATTCGAGCCAGATCGGCCCTCTCAACCAGGTGGTCCACCTGTGGCGCTACGACAGCCTGGCCGATCTGGAGAGGAAGCGCGCCGCGCGTGACGCCGATCCCGCCTGGGGCGAGTATCTCGCTCTGACCGAGGGCATGGTGCTGAGCCAGGAGAGCAAGATCATGCGCCCGGCCTCGTTCTCGCCCGGCGGCGGGCGCTGAGCCGCTACCGCCGCCGCCGATACCAGAGCGCCATCGCCTCCATGGCGACGAAGGCCACGAGGCCCGCGCCCAGCATGACCATCTCGCCGGCGCCGTAGCCCCAGCGCTCGACGATCAGCGCGAACGCCGCGGGCGACAGGGCGGCGAGCAGCAGGTAGGGCGTGGCCAGGATGCCCAGCACCTCGCCGTAGCCCTTGGCTCCGAACAGGGCGAGCGGCACGGCGCCACGCACGATGGTCACCAGGCCGTTGGAGACGCCGAACAGCAGCGTGAAGGCGAGCGCCGTCCAGAAAGTGGCGCCGCCCAGCATCAGGACGACGAACGACAGCGGCAGGAACACGATGGAGATGCGCCCGAGGTCGAGCGGCTTCAGGTTGCGCGCGAGCACGATCTCCCAGATCCGCCCCGCCACCTGGGCGAAGCCCTTGAGGGAGGCGAGGAACACGGCCGTGGCGAGCTGCAGGCCGGTCGCCTCCAGGATCGGCACGAGGTGCACGGCGAGCGCGCCGAACACCACCGCCGTCGCCGCACCGATGAGGCCGAACAGAACCATTGCCAGCGTGCGCGCCGCGCCTTCCAGAGGGGCATCGGCGGGTGCCGCCGCCGCGTCCTTGGCGGCGGCGTGCGCGGTGTCCTCCGGCTCGCGGCGGGCGAGGCCGAACCAGTGCAGCGGCAGGCAGAGCATCAGATTGATGGCAGCGAACACCAGCAGCGTCGCACGCCAGCCGTAATGGGTGTCGAGCTCGTAGCCGATCGGCCAGAACACACTCGAGGCGAAGCCGCCGAACAGCGTCAGATAGGAGATGGCGCGCCGGCCCCGCGACGGGGTCACCTGCACCAGCGCCGCGAACGCCGCGTCGTAGAGGTTCATGCGCATGGCGAGGCCGAGGAAGGCCCAGGCGGCGAGGTAGGCGTAGGGGTGCGTCACCCGTGACAGCAGGACGAGGCCCAGCGCAATCAGCACCGAGCCGGCGCTCATCACCAGCTGCCCGCCGCGCTCGTCGATCCAGCGGCCGACCGTGGGGGAGGCGGCGCCGGAGACGAGCAGGGCAACGGTCAATCCGCCGAAGACGATGCTCTGGCTCCAGCCGGTGTCGGCGGCAATGGGCTTGCCCAGGACGCCCAGGGCGTAGAGGGTCGTGCCCCAGGCCGTGATCTGCGTGAGCCCCAGCGCCACCACGGCGTGGGTGGCGGGGTCGCGCGCGAAGGCGCCCCAGGGTGGGGTCGCGCCCGACTGTGCTCGTCCTTCCTGCATGACTGCGCCACATCCTCGAACTGCTGTCGCCGGAATGTCATATAGGGCATGGAAGGCGGCATAAAGCCTATTGGGGCAGGCCGCGCGCGTGCCACTGGACGCGCCCGGCGCGCCACCCGATATTCTGGAGGCCAGGAGGGCGCTTTCCCTTGAACGACAAAAAGGACGTCGAGGAGAACCGGCTTTCCGCCCGCGCCGCGCGCTACGTACGGGTCGGCAC
>DASRDL010000492.1:0-6153 GCA_035652635.1 Hyphomicrobiaceae bacterium
CACGGCTCGACCACCTTTGCGCTGATCCATCCGATCGCCCCGCACTACTCGCTGCTCGTCAAGTTCGACGGCAAGGACTACCCCAAGGTGGTGCCCGATCTGGCGCAGAGCTGGACGGTGTCGCCCGACGGCATGACCTACACCTTCAAGATTCGCAGCGGCGTGAAGTTCCACGACGGCTCGTCGCTCACCTCCGCCGACATCAAGGCCAGCTACGACCGCATCATCAATCCGCCGCCCGGCGTGGTATCGATCCGCAAGGCCTACTATTCCGATCTCAACGTCGAGGCTCCCGACCCGGCGACCGTGGTCTTCAAGCTCAAGAACCCGATGGCCGGCGTGCTCGAGGCGCTCGCATCGCCCTTCAACTGCATCTACAGCGCCGCCAAGCTCAAGCAGAACCCGCGCTACCCCGAAACGGAGATCATGGGCACGGGGCCGTTCACGCTGGTTGAGCACGTGCGCGGCACGAGCTGGGAGGGCAAGCGCTTCGAAGGCTACTTCGACAAGGGCAAGCCCTACCTCGACGGCTACAAGGCGCTGTTCGTGAAGTCGAACGCCGTGGTGCCGGGCATCATCGGCGGCCAGTTCGACGCCGAGTTCCGCGGCCGCAACCCGTCCGAGAAGGCGCAGCTCCTGGAGAAGGCGAAAGACAAGCTGGCCGTGTTCGAGGGCACCTGGGTGAACAACCTGATGCTCGTCTTCAACACGACGCGCAAGCCCTTCGACGACGTCAGGGTGCGGCAGGCCCTGTCGATGGCCATCGACCGCTGGGGCGGATCGGCCGCGTTGTCGCGCATCTCGATCCTCAAGTTCGTCGGCGGCGTGATGCGCCCTGGCTATGCCATGTCGCTGCCGGAAGAGGAGCTCGTCAAGCTGCCCGGCTTCGGCCGCGACATCGAGAAGTCGCGCGAGGAGGCGAGGAAGCTGCTGGAGGAAGCCGGCGCCAAGGACCTCAAGTTCAAGCTCTTGAACCGCAACATCGCCGAGCCCTACACGCCGGCCGCGGTCTATTCCATCGACCAGTGGCGCCGCGTGGGCGTCCAGGTCCAGCACGAGCAGCTCGAGACCAAGCTCTATCAGGATCGCGTGGCATCGGGCGACTTCGACGTGGCGGTCGAGTTCCAGGCCGACTTCATGGACGATCCCACCGCCCAGTTCGCCAAGTTCCTGACGCGCAAGTCCTCGCCCAGCGGCTACTCGGGCCACAACGACACCAAGATCGACGAGCTGTACGAGAAGCAGCGGCGCACCATCGACGTGGCCGAGCGCACCCGCATCGTGCGCGAGATGGAACGCTATGCCTTGACCCAGGCCTACAACGTGCCGCTCCTGTGGTGGCAGCGTATCATCGTCAACCACAAGAAGATCCAGGGCTGGTACATGACCCCCAGCCACTATCTCTGGCAGGACCTGTCGACGGTGTGGCTCGATCAATGACTTGAAGCGTCGCCGGCTGCGGCCGGCGCCCGGTGAAGCGCCATGTTCTGGTATGTGACCCGCCGTCTGCTGCTCGTCATCCCGACGCTGATCGGCGTTGCCGTCGCCGTGTTCTTCCTCATCCGCGTCATGCCGGGCGACGTCGTGGTGGTGAAGCTCAGGGCCGACGGCGCTGCCGTATCGGAGGAGACCATCCAGGCCGAGCGCAAGCGGCTCGGCCTGGACAAGCCGCTCTACGTGCAGTTCGCCGACTACATGCTGGGCCTGCCCCGCCTCGACCTCGGCAAATCGCTCTGGACGGGGGAATCGGTCACCAAGGAGATAGCCCTGAGGCTGCCGGTCTCACTGCAGATCGCCACCATGGCCGGCGTCATCGCGGTGCTGATCGCCATACCGCTCGGCACCATCTCGGCGCTCTACCGCGACACCTGGGTCGATCATGCCGTGCGCGTGGTGGCGGTATCGGGCCTGGCGATCCCGTCGTTCTGGCTCGGCATGCTCATCATCCTGGCGCTTCTGTCCTTCTTCAACTGGCTGCCCAAGATCGGCTACGTGCCGTTCTGGCAAGACCCGGTGGCCAACCTGGCCGTCACCATCTGGCCGGCGGCGTCGGTGGGCTATCGCTACGCCGCCGTCGCTACCCGCATGATGCGCTCCTCGCTGCTGGAAGTGATGCGCGAGGACTACATCCGCACCGCGCGCGCCAAAGGCGTGTGGACCCGTCTCATCATGCGCCGGCACGCGCTGCGCAACGCCATGCTGCCCGTGGTGACGGTGGTGGGCCTCGAGTTCGCGTTCCTGATCGGCGGGCTCGTCGTCACCGAGCAGGTATTCAACATCAACGGCGTCGGCAAGCTGTTCGTCGACGCCACCGCGCGCGGCGACTTCAATCTGATCCAGGGTCTCGTGCTGCTCATTGCCACCATCTTCGTGCTCGTGAACCTCGCCGTGGACCTGCTCTACGGCTTGCTCGATCCCCGCATCCGCTTGAGCTGAGGGCCATCCCATGGCTACCGTCGCCGGCACTCCTTCCATCCCAGTCGATGCGCTGCCCAGGCGGCCCAACGCGCTGTGGCAGTTCATCAAGGTGCAGCCGCTGGGCGTGGTGGCCTTTCTCATCATTGCCGTCTACGTGCTGTGTGCCTTCGGCGCGCACTGGATCGCTCCCTTCGACCCGGAGGAGATCGATTTCGCCGCCATGCTCTCCAGGCCCGGCGCCGACCATTGGTTCGGCACCGACCAGTACGGCCGCGACGTGTTCTCGCGCATCGTCTACGGCGCGCGCACGGCGCTGGCGGTGGGAGTTTTGTCCGCGCTCTCCGGCTGCACTTTGGGGGCGTTGATCGGCGCCGCCTCGGGCTATTTCGGCGGGCGCATCGACAACATCATCCAGCGCGTGGTCGACATCATGCTGTCGTTCCCCATCATCGTGCTGGCGATGGTGGTGGTGGCCGTGCTCGGCAAGCAGGCGGTGGCCGGCATCGACGTCAACCTGATCACGGCCATCGCCCTGCCGATCGTACCCAAGATGGCGCGTGTGGCGCGCGCCTCGACCCTGTCGATCGTGGCCATGCCCTTCATCGATGCGGCACGGGCGGCGGGCTTCTCGCACAGCCGCATCATCCTGCGCCACATCGTTCCCAACATCGTGGCGCCCTACCTCATCATGGTGACCGCGTTCATGGCGCAGGCGATCCTGCTCGAGGCCAGTCTGTCGTTCCTGGGCCTCGGCGTCACCGAGCCCACGCCCGCCTGGGGCCTGATGCTGTCGGGCACCAGCGCCGACTTCTACCAGACGGCACCGTGGATGATCGTCTTCCCGGGCCTCGCCATCACGCTGGCCGTCTTCGCCTTCAACCTGTTCGGCGACAGCCTGCGCGATTGGCTGGATCCCAAGCTGAAGAGCTGAGGTGTGGTCCCTCTCCGCGCAGGCGGGCAGAGGAAGATCAGAGCGCCTTGCGCACCTCGAACACCTCCATGATGCGCGCGCCCTTGTGCGGGCCGTCGCACACGAACTGCCAGCGCCCCTCCGAGTAGGTGTCGCACAGCTTCACGCCCTTGATCAGCACCCAGTGGCCCTCCTTACCCTTGTGGATGGCGAGGATGTAGTGCACCCAGGCGTTGCGCGGCTTCTGCATCCAGGTCCACACCGAGGGCCGCTGCTTGCGCGGCAGGTGCATGAAGCTCTCCTTCAGCTCCATGCTGTAGCCGAAATGGGCGAGCGCGGCGGCCACCTCCTCGGCGTGCGTGCCTTTCACGGCCGGCTTCCGCCCCGGCGCGACCTCGCGGAAGGAGCGGATCTCGTCCTCCACCTTGCTCACCGAGTAGCCGGTGATGGCCGAGAGCACGATGGGGCCGCAGAAGGCAATGCGGCCAGTATCGTTGCGCGCATCGTTGAGACTCGAAGTGAGCCGCGCGCCCTGGTCGAAGGCGGGCATCAGGCAGTCCTCGGGGCAAACCGCTGGTTAAGGGAATCTTTCCACGCGTGCCTTAACGAAAGGTTGCGTGCGGGCGCCGCACGGGCCGGCGGCGGGCATGCGGCGCCATGATGCAGCGTGGGACTTGTGCTCGCGGCCTCCATTGCGCCCCAAATTGGCGCAACAACGGCGCCACGGGGCGACGTCTGGCGTGCAAGCCCTGACCTGCCGATGCCCCCTCCGGGAGAACCACACATGCTGCGCTCGCCCCCGACGCTCCTCGGCGCCCTCGTGCTTGCCGCAATCGCTCCGACCGCCGGGCACGCCGGGACCGACGACGGCGCCCGCCCGCTGGTGCTGGCGCAGGCGCAGCAGAGCGACGAGGAGAAGGCCAAGCGCCGCCAGCAGCAACAGCAGCAGAAGGGGCCGCCGGCGGGCACCCCGCGTCAGGCGACGCCGCCGCCAGGGCCGCCGGCCAAATCGCAGCCCGGGCCTGGAACCCCGCAGCCGCGGAGCGTGCGCACGCCGCCCGAGTCCAAGCCACCCTTCAAGGGACCCGGCCCGTCGGGGCCGCCTCCCGCTGCCGGCACCGCTCCGCCGCATCCGGAGCCCCGACTAGTCACGCCGCCGCCCGACCCCAAGAAGGGTCCCGAGTGGGGCAAGCAGCCGCAGAAGCAGGTCGTACCGCGTCAGCTGCCGCCGGGAACGGCGACGACGCCGGGCAGCGCTGCGCCGGGATCGCCCCCCGGTCTGGTGCCGAAGCAACCCAAAGCCGTGGGACCGGCCCCGGACCTCAAACGCGTGCCGCCGCCGGCCTCCAAGACCGCCGTGCCGCGCTTCGAGGACGTGCAGAAGGCCCGCACCGAGCGGGTCGAGGGTGGGCGGCGCGTGATCGAGGAGCCGGGCAAGCGCCTGATCGTCAAGGAGGGCAGCCGAGCGGTGATCCGCCACGACGAGGCGGCACGCTTCCTGCGCCATCGCGACGCCAAATCGGAGCGCCGCGCCGACGGCACGGTGACGACCTTCTACGCCCGGCCGGACGGCGTCCGCGTCTATACCGAGGTCGACGCGCACGGGCGGCTGGTGCGGCGCTATCGGCGCGGGCCCGACGGCCGCGAGCACCACATCATCGACAACCGCCGCTTCCTGCGCAACGCCGCCATCGGCGTTGCCGTGGGTGCCGGCATCGGGCTCGCCATCCTGGCGCTGGCGCCGCCGCGCGTGACGATCGCGCGCGAGAAGTACATCGTCGACTACGAGCGCGCATCGGACGACGACCTCTACGAGGCCTTGAGCGCGCCGCCGGTGGACGAGCTGGAGCGCGCCTACTCGCTCGACGAGATCCGCGACAACTACGAGCTGCGCCAGCGCATGCGCCGCATCGAGCTCGGCAACATCCACTTCGAGTTCGGCGCCTGGGAGGTGACGCCCGACCAGTATCCGCGGCTCGAGAGGCTCGCGCGCGCCATCCTCCGCGTGCTGAGGCGCAACCCGGACGAGGTGTTCCTGATCGAGGGCCACACCGATGCGGTGGGCAGCGACGTCGACAACCTGAGCCTGTCCGACCGGCGTGCCGAGGCGGTGGCCGAGGTGCTGTCCCAGGAGTTCGGCGTGCCGCCGGAGAACCTCGTCACCCAGGGCTACGGCGAGCAGTTCCTCAAGGTGCCGACACAGGCCGCCGAGCCGCTCAACCGCCGCGTCGAGGTGCGCCGCATCACCCCGCTGATGTCGGAGCGGTAGCGGGACATCCGGTTTCTTCGAGCTGCGGCTCTGCCGCCGTCACCGGGCCAGGACGATGCCGGGCGGCAGGTCGCGCACGCTGATCGGGGGCAGCATCGGTGCCGTCGGCGTCGGTGCGCGCGGCGCTGGCGGCCGCACCGCCGGACGGATTGGACCGACGAGCACCGGCTCGGCCTCGGGAGCGAACGAAGCGGACCGCATCGGCGGCGAGGCCGACGTTGCAACGTGGCGCGGCGGCACGACTGCGCGCTGGGCCACGGGTATGGGCGCGGAGCCGGCGCGGCGCATGACCAGGTCCTCGAGCCGGGCGCTGGCGCTTGCCAGACGCTGGGCGGAAGCCGGCAGGAAGGGGAGGGAGACCGTCGGCGCGCCGGGGTTCCGCTCGAGCAGCGCGAGCCGGCGCTCGTACTGGGCGAGCATCGGCAGGCCCTCGTTGCCGGCGTGATTGACGACCTGCAGCTGCGGCGCCGCGGTCTTGAGGATGGTGGCGACGAGGATGCCGGCGAGCCCCTGCAGCGGCTCGAGCTCCTCGGTCATGTTCTTGGCCACCTCCATG
>DASRDL010000493.1:0-3226 GCA_035652635.1 Hyphomicrobiaceae bacterium
GGCTGCGCACCCCGCTCCCCCACCACGTCATCCCGGCGCCGAGGTCGCCCGACAGGGCGGCCGAGGGAACAGGCCGGGACCCATGCGCATCTCCGCACCCACTCTGTTAGCGAGTGACGCGCAACGTCTCCGGCCGCACCACGCGTCGGCCGCACTCCTCGCTGCGTGGTGTCCTGGGTTCCGGCCTGCGCCGGAATGACGTCCCGGGGTTGCGTCATCGCCGCGACAAACGTCATCCCGGCGAAGGCCGGGACCCATGTACGGGCCGGCTCACGCTGCGATCGTCGTTGAGCACGACCACCCCCGCGGCCGTCGCTCGGCGCCCGTGCCGTGGGCGACAGCGTGCATGGAAGCGCATGGGTCCCGGCCTGTTCCCGCTTGCTCGCTGTCGCTCGCAAGCGGCGCCGGGATGACGTAGCGGGAGTGACATAGCGCGGATGATATGGCGCGGATGACCCAGCGCGGATGACGCAGCGGGGTCATGGTGCCGACGGATCGGTTCCGTGGCGACCGCGATCCGTCCCGACGCAGACTCTAGCCGCGCGTGACGTGCGCGGCCACGCAGAGCCAGCGCCCGTCCTGACGGTTCCAGATGTCCGTGTAGCGGCCGGCGCCCGGCTGGCCGTCCGGCTTGCGGTAGACGGTGCGGGCGTGGATGATCGCCGTGTCGCCGAACGTGCGGATGCGCACATCCTCGCATCTGAGGCCGGAGATCGCCGCGCCCTTGGCGATCTGGGCCAGGAAGCCGCGGCGATCGACCAGCGTCCCGTCCGGATTGGTGTTGAGAAAGTCCTCCGAGAGATTGCGGTCGAACCAGCCGACGTCGAATTGGGCCACGGAGCGGATGTAGTTCTCGTTGAGATCGCGAAGGTCGCTC
This sequence comes from Hyphomicrobiaceae bacterium, assembly GCA_035652635.1. Lineage (GTDB taxonomy): Bacteria > Pseudomonadota > Alphaproteobacteria > Rhizobiales > Hyphomicrobiaceae > AWTP1-13. The sequence goes on from DASRDL010000493.1 coordinate 878, forward strand.
GCATCCTTTCCCGACGGTTGCATCGTCTCCTCCTAGGTGTGGTCGTAGGCGCCGCCGACGGCGGCGACGTGGCGCTCCACCGACCGCGCCAGGGCCTCCTTGGCCCCCGACAGGATCATGCGGTCGAAGAAGTGCGCGTAGATGCGGTCGAACTGGAAGGGTGCGAGCGCGGCGGCGATGGCTTGCGCCCCCTTGGCCGACAGCGGGATGTAGTTGGGATAGCTGCGCATGAAGCTCAGCGTCCTGCGGTCCATGTTGACGGTGGCGATGTCGGCGGCGCACAGCACCCCCTTGCCGTTCGCGCCTTTGGCCCAGTGCAGCATGGTGCCGCCGCGGAAGTGGCCGCCGCCGCGGATCAGCGTCACATCGGGGAGAAGCTTCAGGGTCTCGCCGCTCCACAGCTTCACCGCCGGATCGGGGCGCATGATCCAGCGCTGGTCGTCGGCGTGCAGATGGATCGGCACGCCGCCGAAGGCGCGGCTCCACTCGCCCATGGTGGTGTAGAAGTGCGGGTGCGAGATGGCGATGGCTTTGAGCCCGCCGAGCCCCTTGATCAGAGTGACGGTGGCGTCGTCGATGAAGGAGATGCAGTCCCACAGCACGTTGCCGTTGGGCGTCTGGATCAGCAGCGCGCGCTGGCCGATGGCGAACCTGGGCTCGGTGCCGATGCCGATGATGCCGGGCTCGTGCTGGCGGAAGGCATTGAAGCGGGTGGCGGCGAGGCTCTCCAGCGTGGCCCAGGACTGCCCGGCGAGCGGGACGAACTGGCGCTCCTCCTCGCAGATCGTGCAATTCGCCGGCGGAGTGGCGCTCGGCGGGTACTGCGTGCCGCAGGCGGTGCAGATGTAGGCTGGCATGGTCCTCCTCCCCTGGCGGCGGATAGGTCGCACCATAGGCGCATTCTCCAATCTGTGCGCACCACTGTCATGCCTGAATTTCGCGAAGCGAAATGTCCGGTATCCAGGACCACAAGGCTGGGGGCTTTGGTCCCGGGTACCGGCGCTCGGGCTGACGCCCTCGGCTCCGGCATGACCGCAGCCGCTACTTGCGCTCCCGGGCGCGGCGCAGCGCGGCGGCAAGCGCGCTCTCGGCCGGCGGCTGCGAGGCGGAGCGCGGCGGCGGCGCGGGAGCGCTGCGCGTGCCCGGCTGGGGACCCGGCGGCCGCGGGCCCGAGCCGCGGTCGATGGCACCCGATTTCATGGTCAGCGCGATGCGCTTGCGGCCCACGTCCACGTCCTTGACGCGCACCTTCACCACGTCTCCCGCCTTCACCACCTCGCGCGGGTCCTTCACGAAGCGGTCGGAGAGCTCGGAGATGTGCACGAGCCCGTCCTGGTGCACGCCCACGTCGACGAAGGCGCCGAACGCCGTGACGTTGGTGACGACGCCTTCGAGAGCCATGCCGGGTTTCAGGTCGGAAATCTTCTCGATGCCCTCCTGGAAGGTCGCGGTCTTGAACTCGGGACGCGGATCGCGGCCGGGCTTCTCCAGCTCGGCCAGGATGTCGGTGACGGTGGGCACGCCGAACCGGGCATCGGCGAACTGCGCGGGCTCGAGCGATTTCAGGAAGACCTTGTCGCCGATCATGGCCTCGAGCCGCCGCCCGGTGGCTTGCGCGATCCGCTCCACCACCGGATAGGCCTCCGGGTGCACGGCGGAGGCGTCGAGCGGATTCTTGGCCCCCATGATGCGCAGGAAGCCCGCCGCCTGCTCGAAGGTCTTGGGGCCGAGCCGCGGCACCTTCTTCAAGGACGCGCGCGACTTGAAGGCGCCGTTCTCGTCGCGGAAGGCGACGATGTTGGAGGCGAGCGTGGCGTTGAGACCGGAAACGCGCGCCAGCAGCGGCACGGACGCCGTATTGACGTCGACGCCCACCGAGTTGACGCAGTCCTCCACCACCGCATCGAGCGAGCGCGCGAGCCCGGCCTGGTCCACGTCGTGCTGGTATTGGCCGACCCCGATGGCCTTGGGCTCGATCTTGACGAGCTCGGCCAGCGGGTCCTGCAGGCGGCGCGCGATCGACACCGCCCCGCGCAGGCTGACGTCGAGGTCGGGAAACTCCTTGGCCGCCAGCTCGGAAGCGGAATAGACCGAGGCGCCGGCCTCCGACACCATCACCTTGGTGAGCTTCAGGTTCGGCATCCTGGCGATCAGCTCGGCCACCAGCTTGTCGGTCTCGCGGCTCGCCGTGCCGTTGCCGACGCTGACGAGATCGACCTTGTGCTTCAGGCACAGCGCCGCGAGCGCGGCCAGCGCGCCGGCCCAGTCGCGCCTGGGCTCGTGCGGATAGATGGTGGCGGTGTCGACGAGCTTGCCGGTGCCGTCCACGACGGCCACCTTGACACCGGT